>CAUPZU010000006.1:0-124356 GCA_963516025.1 Acinetobacter lwoffii | reverse complement strand
GCTCCCGCTACCATTTTAAATGGTTTGGTAAGTGTTATTTATAGATCTAGTTGATGGCCTGTCGGGCTCAACCCTCTATAAACTGGCGAAGGTTGTTGGTTTACATCCGGCTCCCACTACCAATTTTTCAGTGACAGATGACAAATATGCAGAATGATGTGGTTTTGATTGAAAAGTTCTCATCTTTTGTATATAATTTTTGCACGTTGATGCGGGATGGAGCAGTCTGGTAGCTCGTCGGGCTCATAACCCGAAGGTCGTTGGTTCAAATCCAGCTCCCGCTACCAAGTTTCTAAAAAGAGGCTCACAACAAGGTGGGCCTTTTTGCACAGTGGGATTTGAAAAAATCTTAAATTGTGCATTAATTGGGGCGATTTACGCCCTTTTTTATTGGCTATCGTGTAGTGTCGACATTATTTGGTCAAATCTCCATGTTTCACTACTACTATAGTTTGTATTGGTTTGTAGTGGTCAAATAGATCATAAAATCGCACCAGATGACGAGAGTAAATGAAGCTATCAAATAAAACTCAAGCACTTCAGGACTTGATTGCACCAGCAGTTGAAGCCTGTAATGTAAACCTTTGGGGGATTGAATTCCTGCCACAGGGTAAATGTTCGTTATTACGTATCTACATCGACAAGCCAGTCGATGAGAGCGTTGCACCAGCAATCAATGAAGATGGTGAAGAAGAGCAGGGGCGTGGTATTGGCGTTCAGGATTGTGTGCGTGTCACGCAGCAAGTGGGCGCAATGCTGGATGTTCATGATCCGATCTCGGGTGAATATTCACTTGAAGTATCTTCGCCAGGCTGGGACCGTCCATTCTTCCAGCTCGAGCAGATGTCAGGCTATATCGGTCATACCGTAGCACTACGTTTGATCAGTGCGGTAGATAACCGTCGTAAATTCCAGGCCAAACTGGTTGCTGTCGATCTTGAAAATGAAATGATTCAGGTTGAAGTAGAAAAGCAACAGGTATTGGAGATCGACAGTCACAATATCGATAAAGCAAATTTGGTCTTCCAAGATTAATTTAATAAATAAAAATTTAACGAATAGGTGACGTATGGCACGTGAAATTCTGACCGTCGTTGAAACGGTTAGTAACGAAAAAGGTGTACCTCGTGAAGCGATCTTTGAAGCGCTTGAGCAAGCTTTAGTTGCTGCGACAAAGAAAAAATTTTACGAAGGAACACATTCGGAAGAAGCACGTTTACGTGTGGAAATCGATCGTAAAACAGGTGACTATCGTACTTTCCGTCAGTGGGAAGTGGTTGCAGACGAAGACCATGAAATGCCAGCTTGTCAGGATGCCATCTCTGATGTCGATCCGGCAAAATGGTCGATTGGCGACATTCGTGAGCTTGAAGTGGAATCGATTGACTTCGGTCGTATTGCAGCGCAAATTGCCAAGCAAGTGATCGTACAGAAGATCCGTGAAGCAGAACGTGCACTTGTGGCTGATGCTTACGAATCTAAAGTCGGCGAGCTGATCTACGGTGAAGTGAAAAAACAAACCAAAGACGGCTTTATCATTGACCTAGGTGACAATGCTGAAGCGTATCTTGCTCGTGAAGAAATGATTCCGAAAGAAATCCTTCGTCCGAAGCAACGCGTGAATGCGATTCTGTTCAATGTCAACCGTGAAGGTCGTGGGGCGCAGTTACAACTGTCACGTGCTAAACCGGATATGCTGATTGCATTGATGAAGAAAGAAATCCCTGAGATTTCTGAAGAAATCATTGAAATTAAAGCGGCGGCTCGCCAACCAGGCGTTCGTGCTAAAATTGCAGTGAAAACCAATGACCACCGTATTGACCCGGTGGGTGCTTGTATTGGTATGCGTGGTACCCGTATTCAGGCTGTACAGCAAGAGCTCAATGGCGAGCGTATTGATGTAGTCGTTTGGTCGGATGATCCTGCGCAATATATCGCAAGTGCATTGGAACCAGCAGATGTATCGAGTATTGTCATTGATGAAGATGCACGTACTGCAGACATCATTTTCGCAACCAGCGATCAGTTGGCACGTGCGATTGGTTCACAAGGTCAGAACGTTCGTCTGGCATCTGAATTGACTGGCTACAAGCTGGACATGATGCTGGAAGAGGAATACTACGCCCGTCAACAAAACGAAGCGCAACAATATTTAGACATGTTTGTTACCCGTCTGGATATCGCGGAAGATTTGGCGATGGCATTGGTAGAAATGGGCTTCACCTCGCTTGAAGAAATTGCTTATGTCCCTGCGGAAACGTTTGATGAAATCGAACTGGATGCGGAACTGGTTGAACTACTGCAAAGCCGTGCGAAAGAAATTGCACTTGCTGATGCATTACAACAGCAAGAGAACATACAAGCGCCAAGTGAAGAACTTGTTGCAATGGAAGGCATGACAGTAGAGATCGCGCAAGCGCTAGCAGCGCGTGGTGTGGTAACAGTGGATGATTTAGCAGATCAGGCGACTGACGATATCGAAGATATTGAAGGTTTGGGTGCTGAGAAAGCAGGTCAACTCATTATGAAAGCGCGCGAATCATGGTTTAACTAGGAGGTAGTATATGACGGACAAGTCGATTAAAGAGTTAGCCCTCAACGTGGGTCGTCCAGTTGAGAAGCTCCTAGAGCAGGTTCGTGAGGCAGGTTTACCACAGCGTAAAGCTGACGATATTATTACCACCGAACAACAAGATAGCTTGATGAACCATGTGAAAAAGTCACAGGGTTCGGAAAGCCAAGCAGGGCAAATCACGTTGAAACGTAAAACGACTAGTACGGCTAAAGTAGCCAGTACTTCAGGTAAGGCGAAAACGATTAATGTAGAAGTTCGCAAGAAGCATACATTTGTTAAGCCGGATCCAGAACAGATCAAAGCAGAAGCATTGGCGAAAGCCAAGGCTGAGCAACAGGCCAAAGCTGCGCCTGAGCAAAATACAGCGCAAGCTGCTTCTGCTGAAGCTCCAAAAACTGGCGTAAATAACGCAAATAAAGCTCTAGAAGCGATGCGTGCTGCTGCAAAACAAACCAGCGACAAGCAAGAAGTTTCTAAAGCTGCAGTTGTGGTAAAACGTAAATCAACCAACAAGCCGATTGTGAAGCAAGTTGTTAAACCAACTGAAACCGCTGAACAGAAAAAGGCACGTGAAGCAGAAGCAGCAAAATTAAAAGCTGTTGAAGAAGCAGCACGTCGTAAAGCGGCTGAAGAAGCGCAGCAACGTACGCTTGAACAAATGCGTCAAATGGCGTCCAAGTACACCGCGGAAGATACCACGGCAACGATTCGTGTTGTTGATGATTCTCCTCTGGCTGCCGGTCTTGTTGGTCAGGCATATGAAGACTCTTTTGCCAAAGAAGACCGCGAAATCAAACGTGGTACGAATACGCCGAGCGCGCGTGCACCTAAAAAAGGTGGTCGTCGTGGTCAGGAAGAACAAAGCTTCAGCAAACAGCCTAAGCGCGGTTTAAAAACCAGTCAAGGCAACAAGCACGGCTTCGAAAAACCTGTGAAAAAACAGGTTTACGATGTTGAAATCGGTGAAACGATTGTCGTTGCTGACTTAGCTGCGAAAATGGCAGTTAAGGTTCGTGAAGTGATTAAATCACTCATGAAAATGGGTGAATTGGTTACTCAGAACCAGGCAATTGATCAAGAAATTGCTGCACTTGTTGTTGAAGAAATGGGCCATAATCCGGTACTGGTTTCTGATACACAAGCTGAAGATAACTTGCTTGAAGCAGCTGAAGAAGCACGTGGTGCGCAATCTACGCGTGCGCCTGTTGTTACCATTATGGGTCACGTTGACCATGGTAAAACATCACTGCTTGACCGTATTCGTCGTGCCAAAGTGGCTGCTGGCGAAGCAGGCGGTATCACACAGCATATCGGTGCTTACCATGTAACTACTGATAAAGGTATGATTACATTCCTCGATACTCCGGGACACGCAGCATTTACTGCAATGCGTTCACGTGGTGCGAAAGCAACAGATATCGTGGTTCTGGTTGTTGCAGCAGATGATGGTGTAATGCCACAAACTGCAGAAGCGATTGATCATGCACGTGCTGCGGGTACGCCAATCATTGTTGCAATCAACAAGATGGATAAAGAATCTGCTGATCCAGATCGCGTTCTGAATGAATTGACTGTGAAAGAAATCGTGCCAGAACAATGGGGTGGTGACGTTCCAGTGGCAATGGTTTCTGCACATACTGGTCAAGGCATTGATGAACTTCTTGATATTATTTCGATTCAAGCTGAACTTCTAGAGCTTAAAGCATCTGAAGAAGGTGCTGCACAAGGTGTTGTCATTGAAGCACGTGTAGACAACAGCCGTGGTGCGGTAACGTCTATTCTGGTTCAAAACGGTACATTGAAAGTAGGTGATCTTGTTCTTGCCGGTTCATCTTATGGTCGCGTTCGTGCGATGACGGATGAAAATGGTCAGCGTATCAAATCTGCAGGTCCTTCGATTCCAGTGGAAATTCTGGGTCTTCCAGAAGCGCCAATGGCAGGTGACGAAGTTCTTGTGGTGAGCGACGAGAAGAAAGCACGTGAAGTTGCCGATGCGCGTATGGATCGTGAACGTCAAAAACGTCTTGAGCGTCAATCTGCAATGCGTCTTGAAAACATCATGGCGTCTATGGGCAAGAAAGATGTGCCTATCGTGAATGTTGTCCTTAAGACTGACGTACGCGGTACCTTGGAAGCATTACACGTTGCACTTGCTGAGCTTGCGACTGACGAAGTTAAAGTACGTATCATTGGTTCTGGTGTAGGTGCGATCACTGAGTCTGACGTGACACTGGCTGAATCTTCAGAAGCAGTTCTACTCGGCTTTAACGTACGTGCGGACAACGCTGCGCGTCAAAAAGCAGATGCAGACAGTATCGACATTCGTTACTACTCAATCATCTATCAATTGATTGATGATGTGAAAGCAGCAATGAGCGGTAAGCTTGCACCAGAACATCGTGAAACGATTCTGGGTGTTGCGCAAGTACGTGAAGTATTCCACTCAAGTAAGTTTGGTGCGGCTGCGGGCTGTATGGTACTTGAAGGCGTATTGCATCGTAACAAACCGATTCGCGTATTACGTGATGACGTGGTTGTGTTCCAGGGCGAGCTTGAATCTCTTCGTCGCTACAAAGAAGTGGTTGAAGAAGTTCGTGCCGGTATGGAATGTGGTCTTGCGGTGAAAGGCTATAAAGACATCAAAGCACTTGATAAGATCGAAGTGTACGATGTTCAACTGATTAAACGGAGTCTTTAATGGCGGGTAGTCAACGTCTGAAGCGTATGGCGGATACAGTACAACGCGAGTTGTCAGAACTGATCCGTCAGGAGCTGAAAGATCCACGCTTAGGTGGTCTCGTGACCATCTCTGCGGTGAAGGTGAGCCCAGACCTGGGATATGCGGAAGTTTATGTCACTGTGATGGGACGTGAACTTGGCGATGAGCAAAGCCAAGAGGCCAATAAAGAAACTCTGGATGTGTTGAACAAAGCATCTGGTTTCCTGCGCCACGAGCTGAGTCGTCGTATCAAAACCCGTATTACGCCTCGTCTACGTTTCCATTACGATAAGACCAATGCATATGGTAACTATATGTTTGGCCTGATCGCTGAAGCTGTGAAGGACTTACCTGAAGCTGAAGCAAAAAAAGATGATGAATAAGTCTTAGGACTAAAAAAGCCACCTTCGGGTGGCTTTTTTATCTCTCTATTTTGAGATTTAAGAAAATTTGAATTGCTTGCTCAATTAACCTAAATCATCATTGCGATTGATTTTCTTTTCATAAAAGGTACGACGGCGTGAACGCTGCCAAGGCAAGGGACGTTCCAGCGTTTCCGGCACTTCGCCACTCAAAGAGCGTAACCGCAAATGCAATGCAGCCTGTGCCATCAGATTGGCGGATACCGGCGCAGTAATAAAGGCAAACAGGGTAATCAGCACTTCAGCAAAACCGAAACGGCCATACATGGCAGAGAAAATCATCGCCGCAATTAAAAAACTGCCGAGGCCCAAAGTACTGGATTTGGTCGGTGCATGCAGACGCATGAACAGATCGGGCAAGCGCACCATCCCAATTCCGCCGACCAGCATAAAGAAAGCACCAATCAATAGAAAAATCGACACCAGTATTTCTAAAATTAAAGACATTTAAAAACTCCTAGTCGATGACATGGCCAGTGGTAAAATAACGCGCCAAGGCTGCGGTAGAGACAAAGCCCAGCATCGCGACCAAGAGAGCGCCTTCAAACAGAAAGGTGCTGCTCCAGTAAATGCCTAAAATCACCACCAGGCAGGTGGCATTCAGAAACAGGGTGTCCAGTGCCAACAGGCGGTCAACAATAGAGGGACCGGTAATCAGACGGATCAGACACAGTAACATGGAGATGGTGACCGCACCCAGACAAATCAATAATGCATAAGGTAGAATCGTCATGCTTTTTCTCCTGATCGTGCATTAAAAATCTCAATGAGCGGGCGTTCATAGCGCTGCTTAATTAGCTCGATTTCGGCCGCTTCATCATCTGTGCTTAAGGCATGCACCAGAATATCACCACGATCCTGGTCAATCCCTGCAGATACCGTGCCCGGTGTGGTGGTAATAATCATCGCCAGCAAGGTGTTGACTTCTTCATGTTCGGTGTCTAAAGGCACTCGGAACCATTTTGGATGCAGATTCTTCGTCGATCCTAGCACCAGTTTTGCGACTTTGATATTGGCTACTATAATATCCCAAACTACGACAAAGAACAGGTGCAGGGCAGGAGTCCACTGGATATTGGGGGTATAGTCAATAAAGGGTTCGACCATACGTGGAATGATCACCGCGAGTAGCAAGGCCATCAGCAGGGTTCCAGCGTCCAGGCTGTGTGCCAGTAAAACCCAGCTCAGTCCTACAATCACAGAAACCAGCGGATGCGGGAACCAGCGTTGAAATAATGATTCAGCCATTAAGGTCCCTCCGCCGGTTTAAGTTGATTATCATCATATTCGGTCTGTTCAATGTGCTGCTGGTCAATCTGGCGTTGCTTGAATTCAGAAATATGTTCACCCTTCAAGGTCGCTTCTGAAATCACATAAGGAATCAGATGCGCATTGGGGTCTATCACCTCACCACCATATTTGGTTTCTGGTAAATACTTCGGATCGAATGGCTGGACGCTAATAAACTGACCTTCTGCATCAGGTTTTAACAGCGCGGCTTCATAGACCGAATTGTTTTTGATCTGTTCCGCAGTCTGATAATTATATTGATAGATCGGTCCGGCAAACACCACATAGGCGGTTAAGCTCGCCAGCAATATATAAATGACCCGGTCATTGCGTGCCGGCGCCTTACTCGGCAGGGCTTCATATTTATGAAACTCTTCAGAATCAAGATCATCTTCAGGTCTGGACGAACGCCAGAACAGGATAAAACCGACCCGGGTAAAGGCCAGAATACTGAGGAAACTTACCAATAAAATGGTCAGAATAATGATCATCTGATAGTCTGAATGGGCAGAAGCCTGCAAAATAAAGACTTTACCGAAGAAACCACTAAACGGTGGCAGGCCTGCCATCATCAAAGCAATGATAAAATAGACAATCGAAACCAGCTTGTTCTGTTTCATCAGTGGGGCGATTTTAAAATGATCTTTAAATTCACCGCGCTGCGAGGTAATCCAACCCGACAGAATATAAAATGCGGCCGCAATCAGGGTACTGTGTACCAGATAATACAGCGCACCCGCCCAAGCCGCATTGCTATTCAGGCCAATGGCCACCAGAATCGTGCCGACTGAAGACAGCACCATAAAACCGACAAAACGGCGCAGACGTTCGGTGCCAATCGCACAGATCACACCATAGACGGATGTGACCAGACCAATCACCAGCAGGCAGTTCATCAAAATCTGATGGCTATATTCATCATCAAAAACCGTGCCGTTGATCCGCAAAATCGCATAAATCCCGACTTTGGTCATGATGGTAAAGAGCGCTGCAACAGGAGTCGTGGCTACCGCATAGGTTTTGGGTAACCAGAAACCCACCGGCAGCATTGCCGCTTTAATCCCAAAGACCACAAACAGCATCAAGCCACCGGCAACGGCCAGTTTGTGCTGATCTTCTGCAAGCGTTGGCATCAAACGGGCCACATCGGCCATATTCAGGCTGCCGACACTGCCATAAATCATCCCGAGTCCAATCAGGAACAGCGCAGACGCCAGCAGGTTAATGGTGACGTAATGAATTCCCAGCTGAAAACGTGCCTTACCTTGTCCATGCAACAGCAGTACATAGGACGCCATCAGTAAAATTTCAAAGAACACGAACAGGTTGAACAAATCGCCGGTCAGGAATGCGCCGGTCAGACCCATCAGCAGGAAATGCACCATGGCATGGAAGTAACGGCCACGTAAATCCCATTCTTTACTGGCATACCAGACTACAGGCAAGGCGAGCGCATAGGTCAATACCAGCATCATGGCCGAGAGCTGATCCAGCACTAGCACGATTCCAAATGGTGCTGCCCATTCGCCGAGGGTGTATACGCTGATTTGGCCCTGACTGCTGTTTATCAGATAACTGACAGCAATGATCAGGCCCAAGATTCCCGAGAGATGGCTGATACCACGACGCCAGGGTTGACGCCAGTCCGTGATCAGAGAGCCTGCACCCGGATTGCCTAAAAGTACCAGAGCAAAAGCGGTAAAGGCCGGCAAAAGAATACTGAAAATAGGAGTGTGTTGAGTCCAGAAATTGAGAAGATCAGTCATTAAGGCTCATCCTCACGTGGATCAATCTGGGGGATATCTTCTTTTGAGTCAACGTGGTCTGTTCCTGATTCGTAGCGGCTACGCAGTGCCAGTTGGACAATAAAGGCAGTGGTGGCAAAGCCAATTACGATGGCCGTCAGCACCAGTGCCTGAGGAAGAGGATCGGTCACATTCGAGACTTCGGTTAATACTGCAGGCGAATTCATCTGAATCCGGCCCATGGCAAATAAAAACAGGTTGACTGCATAACCAATCATGGCCAAGCCCAACACCACCGGGAAGGTACGGGCACGCAGGATCAGATAAATGCCTGTGGCTGTCAGCAGGCCAATCGCGGAGGCTAATAAAAATTCTAAACTGATCATTCTATTATCCTCTTGGTACTGGGCCAGACATGCTTGAGTGACGTGAATCGCCCAAGACAGAAATCATCAGCATGGTGGCACCGACGACAGTGACATAGACGCCGACATCGAATAGCGCAGCCGAAGCTAAATGCATTTCTCCAATAATGGGCGGAGAGACATAAATATGTGCACTGGTCAGGAATGGACGTGACCAGAACCAGGCTGCGATTCCAGTCAATCCTGCAATCGTTAAGCCGATCCCGATCCAGATTTCATACAGGCGACCGGATTTGGCGCCAAGCAACTGTTCGGTTTTGTCCTGTCCCACTGCGATATATTGAATAATAAGTGCCAGTGAAGTCACTAGTCCGGCAATAAAACCACCGCCCGGCAGGTTATGGCCACGCATAAAGATATACAGGCTGACTACCAGCGCGACCGGCAAAATCCAGGATGCGGTAATACGCAACATCAGCGGGGATGGGTTAAAACGATAGGTCAGGCCCTGAGTCATGGTGGTACCATGCGCACGCATGCCATCCATCAAGCTGAGTACACCAATTGCGGCAATCCCCAGTACAGTAATTTCGCCGAAGGTATCGAAACCACGGAAGTCGACCAGAATCACATTCACCACATTGGTTCCGCCGCCCAGAGGAATGGACTGTTGCAGGAAGAACCATGAAATGGAATTGTGATCACGGGTCATGATCAGCCAGGCAATTGCCGCAATCCCGAGACCGCCGCCCAAGGCAATAATGGCATCGCGCCAGCGACGGGTCGGGCTCGATTCATATGGGGTTAACTGCGGCAGTAAAGATAAACTCATCAGGAGCAGAACCGTGGTGACCACATCGACCGTAATCTGGGTCAATGCCAGATCGGGCGCTGAAAAGCCGATAAAGACCATGGTGACGACCAGACCGACTGCACCGCTAATCAGTACCGCTTTAATCCGTTCATGATGGAACCACAGCAGCATCCAGCAAGCCGAGAATAGCAGTAACCACAAGATAATCGCCAGGGCAGGAGCATGGGTCAGCTCGCGCGTACCCGTACCCACCGCATTGCTGAGTAATGGGAATCCCACCAGGCCGACGGTAAAAATCACAATCCATAATAAATAGCTTTGTAATTTGCCATTTTCAGTGGCACGGCGGAAACGACGTGAATTCAGCAGCAAATTTTTCAAAAACAGGTCGAACAGTATCCGGCCCTGTAAGCGGCCCAGTTTTGGATCCAAGTCGATTTCACGTAAGGCGCCACCTTTGGCGAGAGAAAAGTAAAAGATTATTCCGCCGAGCAGAGCAATCACACTCATCAGAAGGGGCAGGTTGAAACCATGCCAAAGCGCCAGATGAGTGCCTTCAAAGGCAAAATTCTGGGTGGTGGCTTGAGTGGTGCTATTGACAATTTTTTCCACCAGAAGAGCGGGCAATAGACCGACTAAAATACATAAAATTGCTAACAAAGTGGCCGGTGCGCGCATACCAAACGCAGGTTCATGTGCATCTTTATTCGGGACCTGCTTGCCTAGCGGACCATCGAAAAAGACCCCATGCACCAGTCGAATGGAATAAGCCACCGCAAAAATCCCGGCCAGTGTCGCGACAATAGCAGAGCCGACCATAAGTGGACCACTTAAACTGGCGACCAGTTCGGTAAAGAACATTTCCTTGGACAGGAAACCATTGGTCAAGGGTACACCCGCCATGGATGCTGCCGTGATCATGGTCAGTGTTGCGGTGAATGGCAGTAATTGCCATAGGCCAGACAGTTTACGTAAGTCACGAGTCCCGGATTCATGATCGATGATTCCGGCAATCATAAACAGTGCTGCTTTAAAGGTGGCATGGTTAATAATATGGAAAATCGCTGCTGCAACAGCCAATGGTGAACCAATCCCGAGCAGACACATGATCAGACCTAAATGGCTGATGGTGGAATAGGCGAGCAAGCCTTTCAGGTCTTCCTTAAAAATGGCAAAGAAGGCGGCCATACACAGGGTAAACAGACCGACAAAGGTCACAATATTATGAAACAGTGCAGCACCGGCAAAGATCGGGAGCAAACGTGCGACCAGGAATAAACCGGCTTTGACCATGGTGGCCGAGTGCAAATAGGCAGAGACCGGTGTCGGTGCAGCCATGGCATTCGGCAACCAGAAGTGGAACGGGAACTGCGCACTTTTGGTAAAGGCACCAAGTAAAATCAGCAACAAGGTTGGAACAAATAAATGATGGGACTGAATCTGCTCAGTCATCGTCAGGATTTGGTCAAGCTGATAAGTGCCGGTAATTTGACCAAGCAGGACAAAACCGCCCAGCATCGCCAGACCACCCATTCCGGTAATGGTCAGGGCCATACGTGAGCCACGTTGCGCCGCTTCGTAATTGCTCCAGTAACCCACCAGCAGGAAGGATGAAATACTAGTCAGTTCCCAGAAAATCAATAAGATAATCAGGTTATTCGACAATGAAATTCCGAGCATCGCCGCCATAAATAACATCAGCAGGAGATACAGTTTGCTCAGTGAATTTTTTGGATTGAGATAATAATAGGCATAAATATAAATCAGTGTACCAATTCCGCTGATCAGCAAGGCAAACAGCAGTCCCAGAGAATCCAGGCGAAAACTGAAATCGATGCCGAGCTGGGGCAGCCAGGACCAGGTCTGGGTCATCACTGCACCATCAAATATGGCGGGCGCCTGACTCAATAATAATAAGAAACTGCTGAGGCTGACACCAATTGCCCCTAAAGCCGTTACCCCGCGCGAAAATTGTTTCAGCCACGAGACAAGGGTTGTGCCTAATACTAACGGTAACAATATAATAATCGGCAGCACACTCGTATCCATTGTCATGATTTAGGTTTTGACCAACCTAAGGTGAATCTTTATCTTTCAAGGATTACAGGACCCCAAGGAGCGACCCAAACTTCTCAATCTTGAAAGCCAAAAGAATATTCAAAAAGAATATAAAACAGTTGTATTGCGCAACTTATAAACGATAGCAAATTCCGATTTTACAATGAAATTCGCAAATAAAACCGATCATATTACAGGATAACAACAACATCAACGTTTTTATGTGGAACTTATAAATTATACGCCGGCTCGGATTTAACAGGCGCTGCATGCTTAAACAGATCATCCAGAAGTGACCGAAAATTAAGATTAAATTGCAGGCATTGATTGTAAATTTGACTCAAAATAGTTTAATCAGGGCAAAAAGAGAATGCTGAAAAGGCTTCCTTGTTTACTCAAACAGTCGCTCTTATTTTTTTGAATCTGTTTAGAGCGACTGAGGTAGCGTCGGATGATGCTCCTGAGTCAGTAGGGCTAGCAGTTCCTGCTGCTGTTCCGGATTTAACTGATGAATCATTTGCAATACAGTAAGCGGTGTGACGGGTTCGGTGACCGTTTCCAATAAAGTATCTTCAGGCGAAATATCTCTATTTTGCTGTAGTTCCAGCTCAGCGTAGATCTGATCAAACTGGGTTTTCATCCTGTCAAGATGAATGGGTTGCAGCTGTTTATTTTCCAGTTTCAGACATTGAAAAGCGTGTGCCTGTTCCAGTAATTCAGGCCGGTTGCCGGTCGCAATGATTTGCAAGTTAGGAAAAGCCTGATGCAGGCGTGATAGGATCACTGCTGCCATCTCCTGATCCAGTTGATGATCAATTGCATCAATCAGTAAAATACCTGTACCTTCCTGACAAGGGAATAAACTGTTGGGATTCAACAGACAAAGACGCCGCACAATATCGCCCACCAGCGCAATCCAGTTGCGCATACTGTTAGGCAGTTGCTGGAAACTGAAGGTCTGTTGCTGATAGGTCACCATCAGTTGCAGCTTGGGCTGGTATTTTAAATATATCTGGCTGACTTCTGGCAGGACCAGCGACAGGGACTGTTTTAAAGCGGTGAGATTTGGCGCATGCAGATGTGCCTGGGCTTTCTCGATCTGCCGGGCCAGTTTATCTCCCCCGATGTTCTCAGGCTGCTGCAAGGCACGCGCCAAAATTTGGTCCATAATCTTGGCACTTTGCGCATTTTCAATATCACTGATTTCACGAAACCATTCAAAAAAACGGGCAAAAGTGGTGAAAGGAATTGCAGCTATTTCATAAGCATGTGCGGACTGGAGAATGGCCGGGTTATTTTTGCTGAGCAGATTGACTTCATTGGTAAAGCGTTCAGCCGGATAATAGGCAATTAGCGGCAAGCCGAGTAGGGGATCGTGCAAGCGGGCTTTGTGATACAGGCTGAGCACGCTCTCAAGCTGTGAGGTTTCTGCTTTGCTAAAACCCAGACCCTGACTGTTTAGGGTCTTGTAGATTTGCCATGAACAGCTTTGTAGGTTCGCAGGCTCGGACTGACTGGATTCTGGCAAGCTGCCCATCTCTTCAGGAAAACCAATCCGGATATCAATTTTGGATTGCAGCCGGTTTTGCATGATGTCCTGATCTTGCATTACCAGACCCGCGGCACGGCTGTCGCGATAACGGGCTGCAAACCAGGTCAGTGCCTGATAGCTAAAACGTAAAAGCGTGGTTTTGCCAGCTCCCTGATTGCCCAGAATCAAGGTGACCGGGCATTGCGGATAATTAAACTGGAGCTGAATGTCGGAAAAATGCAGGGTGTGTTTCAGTTGAAGCGCTTGGATGTGCATAGATCACCTGTCCTATGAGGTTTACATCCATGCCATGCACCTTAACCGACTGCCTGCCGAAGCGACTGCGGCATTTTGATCTTCAGTTGCTGAATCAGGTCATAAATGTGATGAATATTTAAACTCACTTTAGCACGTGTACAGGCCACGTAAAGTAATCTTAATTCTTCATCACTAATTTTATGGTCTTTTTCATTCAGCTTAAACTGATAGTCATCTTCAATATGAACCCGATCCCATTCTAGACCTTTGGCCTTGTGCGCCGTGGAAATAATATAGTCGGCCTGGGCAATCGGGGTGATTTTAGCCAGGGCTTTTTTCAGCGGATCGGTGCCATGTTCGTCCACCAGTTTGACCAGTGGCTTGATGTCACTGCCTTCATTGGTTTCACAGTATTCATGGACATCATGCCAGGAGTTAAACCAGGCCAGTTCCGGCACATCAACGACCCGTTTACCCTGTTTCAGCATCGCAGCTGCATCGACAAAACGATTCAGTTTGACGTGATCGGCTTGCAGGCTGACTTTGTCACCGCGTACCAGTCCGGCCAATAGCAATTCCATGGCGCGGGCATTGGTCCGGCATAAAATTGCATCGCGCATTTTGGTATGCGGTTTATTCACGACTTTAGAATCTAATTGCGGATTGCCAAGCAAAGGCACAGTCTCATTGAGGGCACCTAAAATGGCATTGGCATTCAGGGCAATTTCAGGACCAAAACGAAATGAGGTGGTCAGACGTGATTCAGGTAAAGGCAGTTGCTGCATGGCATTGACTGCACCGCGCCAGGCATAGATCTGCTGATGCGCATCTCCGACATAAATTACCTGGGTGCTGCGCTGTTTCAGCAGAATTCCCAGCATTAAGGGATCGGCATCCTGAGCTTCATCGAACAGTACATAATCGGCTGGGATATTCGGCTCGGACAGCGCCCAGAGTTTCAGGTAAATGTCATGACCGATGCCGGCCTGATGATTTGGATCAATCGACTCTAACCAGCGTCGTTCGACTGCCGGATAAAGTTTCTTCTGTAAAGTCTCGATATCATCCGGATGCAACCAGCTTGGAGCCTGAATATGCCGTGGAGCAGGGTATTGCGAACTGGTCGAACAGAAATAACCGACAGCATTGGCAACCAAACTTGCCAGACGCGAAGGCATCAAGACATATTTCTCATAGCGTCCGCCCATCATACGGCGCATGGTCATCGGTTCAAGCCGGTATTCTTTTGCAATAAAACTTGGACTCAAGCGCGGCAGACGCAGTTTATCGGTGACTCCACGTGGAACACTGCGAAACGCCAGCGAGTGAAAAGTACGGCAATCGACACCCCGGTGAAATTTGGCTTGCGCTTCACTGGCAATGGCCTTGTTAAAAGCCAGATACATGCCACGTCTTTGCGGCATGGCATCACTAATCATTTGCAGGGTAGTCGTTTTACCTGTGCCTGCATAGGCAATGACTTTAAAGGATTTACCCAGACGTGCGTTATCAATGGCAGTCGCCTGCTCATAGGTCGCGGTCGGTTTTTTTAAATCAGACACAGATGAATTCAAGGCTTAATGCTGACGATTGGCTTTTTCAACCAGGCCGGATAAGCCTTGGCGACGTGCCAGTTCATTTAATACCAATTGCACATCCAGGTCGAAGTAACCCAGCATCACAATGGTATGGAACCAAAGATCTGCCACTTCATAGATCAGATCATTTTTATGGTCTGCCGAAGCATCCTGATCAAAGTCTTTGGCTGCCAGCACAGTTTCAAAGCTTTCTTCACCGACTTTTTCCAGAATCTTGTTCAGGCCTTTATGGTACAACTTGGCCACATAAGAGGAGTCCGGATCGGCCTGTTTGCGTTCTGCCATCATCTGACCCAGATAAGACAGGACTTCGACCTGTTCAGATTGGGCAGTTGACGCTTCCATCGCCAGCGTATGCGGATTCGTGGATTTTTCGCCATAAATCGCAGAGGGATCTTTCAACTGTGCATCGACAATTTCCCAGCCATTTGGCGTGAGCTTGCGATAGAAGCATGATTCACGGCCAGTATGGCAGGCAATGCCACCATGCTGTTCAATTTGCAGCACAATCACATCGGCATCACAGTCCAGACGGATTTCATGTACGGTCTGAAAATGTCCTGATTCTTCGCCCTTATGCCATAACTTGTTGCGTGAACGGGAGAAATACACTGCCTGATTTTTTTCGGCAGTTAAAGCCAAGGCTTCACGGTTCATCCAGGCCACCATCAACACACGTCCAGTTTGATGATGCTGGGCAATGGCAGGGACTAATCCTTGTTCGTTAAATTTTACTTCATCGAGCCATTGCGCGTTGTTCATAAGGGTTTCCATCATTTCAATCAAAATATAAAAATACGGATAGGAAATATCCGCTGATAGTGTACGTGATCTCGCAGCATTTGCGGCAAAAATCTGTATTGATCAGGACAGACTGTGTCGTGGTTTTTTAAATCAGTTCACTTTATTCCAGATCTTGCAAAACTGAGACATAGAAAAGCCGCCCGGTCGGCGGCTCGCATTTCTATTAAATTATCCGTATGAAAACCGTATAAAAAATTACCAGTGTTCGCCCGGGAACAGACGTGCATATGCTTTTTGCACCAAGTTTAATTTTTGTGGTTGGCCCACAGATGCAGTTGAACTTGGGAACAGGTTATAGCCAATTGACATCAAGACATTGTTGATATCCGGTGCAATTGAATAGGTAATGGAAGCCAGGCGGCCCAAACCGGTCGCCACTTTCTTCGGACGTTTCACAATCGCATAGGCAATCAGGTCAGCCGCCTGTTCCGGAGAAAGCGTTGGGACATATTTATAAATTTTAGTTGGCGCAATCATTGGAGTGCGCACCAAAGGCATATAGATCGATGTGATTGCGATTTTATGTGAATGTACTTCTGCAGACAGGCAGCGGCTAAAGGCATCCAGCGCAGCTTTTGAAGCAACATAGGCCGAAAAGCGGGTGGCATTGGCCAGTACACCAATTGAGCTGATGTTAATAATATGACCCGCACGACGAATCATCATTTGCGGCAGGATATTCATCACCAGACGCACGGCGCCGAAATAGTTCAGCTGCATGGTCCGTTCAAAATCATGAAAACGATCTACTGACTCATGCACGGCACGGCGGATCGAACGTCCTGCATTATTGATCAGAATATCAATATGATCAACTGAGGCAATAATCTGTTTGGAGACTTCATCAATCGCTTCCATATTGTTTAAATCACATGGAAAGATTGAGGCTTTGCCGCCTTTGGCTTCAATTTCTGATTTTACTTGTTCTAGGGTTTCCTGAGTACGGGCTACCAGTAAAACATGGGCACCTGCATCAGCCAGTTGATGTGCTGTCGTTAAACCAATACCGCTGGATGCACCGGTAATCAGGACGGTTTTACCTGCAACACGTTTTTCCAGTTGTTTGTGTAGTCTAGTTTTCACGTTTGTTATCCCTAATTTGAAGTCAGCGTTCAAATTATTTTTATTAAAGGTCTATGGCGCTCTAACAGAAGATGAGAGCGAAGGTGAGTCCAGATATGATAACCAATTCTTCAAGAAAATCTATAAATTAAAGTATTGAAATTAAAATAAAAATTAGAGTAATTGCTCTATTTGTGTTCACTCTTTCATTTAACTTTTAACATGAAAATAAAAAGCAAAGCAAGTGGCTGTTTTAGAAAATAAATAAAAAAACCTCACCAAAATGATGAGGTTTCGAATCGGATCAAGCACCTTTTTAAACAGCCGCCAGCGCTTGTTCCAGATCGGCAATCAGGTCATCAATATGTTCAATTCCAATGGATAAACGTACCATATCCTCACTGACACCTGCCGATTTTAACTCCTCGGCATTCAGCTGACGATGTGTAGTGGTCGCCGGATGGCAGGCCAGACTTTTAGCGTCGCCGATATTGACCAGACGCGTGAACAATTGCAGGGCATCAATAAAACATGTGCCGCCTTCGAGACCATGTTCTACCCCAAAGGTCAGAATGGCAGACGGTTTACCTTTCACATATTTCTGTGCCAAGGCATGCTGTGGGTGATCTTTCAGGCCGGCGTAATTAACCCATTTCACTTTAGGATGTTTTTGCAGATATTCAGCGACTTTCAGTGCGTTTTCAGTATGACGTTCCATCCGTAGGCTTAAGGTTTCCAGACCTTGCAGAATCAGGAATACATTCTGTGGACTGATCGCAGCGCCGGTATTGCGCAGTGGCACTACACGGGCACGGGCGATATAAGCCGCCTCTCCTAAAACTTCGACATAGTTCACGCCGTGGTAGCTTGGATCAGGCGTATTCAGGGCAGGGAAACGTTCAGGGTATTTACCCCACGGGAATTTACCGCTATCCACAATGATGCCACCAATTGAATTGCCATGACCGCCGATATATTTGGTCAGGGAATGCACCACAATATCCGCACCGAAATCGAAAGATTTTTGTAGTACTGGGGTGGCAACAGTATTGTCGACAATCACCGGTACGCCATATTCATGTGCAATTTTAGCAATGGTTTCCAGATCAATAATATTACCCAGTGGATTACCAATCGATTCCACAAAAACCAGTTTGGTTTTTTCATCAATCAAGTCACGCAGACTTTCCGGCTTTTCATAATCAAAGAAACGGACTTCAATGCCCTGTTTTGGTAGGGTATGTGCAAAGAGGTTATAGGTACCGCCATATAGTGTTGACACAGAAGCAATGTTGTCACCAGCTTCAGAAATGGTCTGAATGGCATAGGTAATCGCAGCCATGCCAGAGGCCAAAGCCAGTGCTCCGATCCCGCCTTCCAGTGCTGCAACACGTTGTTCCAGAACCGCAGTGGTCGGGTTCATAATTCGGGTATAGATATTGCCCTGAACCTTTAAATCAAAGAGATCGGCCCCATGTTGAGTATTGTCAAAGGCATAAGACGTGGTTTGGTAAATCGGCACTGCCACAGCTTTGGTGGTTGCTTCTGGGGTATAACCTGCATGAATCGCAAGGGTTTCTGCTTTATAACTCATTCTGTTTGATCTTCTTGTTTAAGTTTATGGCTTGAGTGTAGCATTTTCACATATGAGTAAAAGTGCAATTTTATTGAAATAAATATATGAAATATTCATATATCGGCCTGGATTTGAGTCATTTATTTTACTGAAAACAACTGTTTAAAAAAACATCAGCAATAAACTTGTAACAATGCATTGAAGTTCATGGCAATGGCTTATGTTTTCGCAGCTTTCTGCGTATAATAGCCGATTATTTTTTCGCTCATTTTTGAGCTGGGGTGGTTGTTTTAACCCCATTTGGTTTTTCAGTTGAGGAGTCCTACGTGGCCCAATATATTTACACGATGAACCGAGTGTCGAAGATGGTTCCGCCTAAGCGCGAAATCCTGAAAGACATCTCCTTATCATTTTTCCCAGGTGCTAAAATTGGTGTGCTTGGTTTAAACGGTGCAGGTAAATCTACCTTGCTTCGTATTATGGCGGGCGTAGATAAAGATTTCTCTGGTGAGGCACGTGCGCAACCGGGTACAAAAATCGGTTATCTTGAGCAAGAACCACCTTTAGATGAAACCAAAGACGTTCGTGGTAACGTTGAAGATGGTTTACGTGAACCGCTTGATGCCTTGGCACGTCTGGATGAAGTCTTTGCTGAATATGCAGCAGAAGATGCAGATTTCGATGCACTTGCGAAAGAGCAAGAGAAGCTTGAAGCGATTATCCAGACTTGGGATGCGCATAACCTTGCCAACCAGATGGATCAAGCGGCTGCAGCATTGAACCTGCCTGCTTGGGATGCAGATGTATCTAAGCTTTCAGGTGGTGAGCGCCGCCGTGTGGCACTTTGCCGTTTACTTCTGTCTAAACCAGATATGTTGCTTCTCGATGAACCGACGAACCATTTAGATGCTTCTTCTGTATCTTGGTTGGAACGTTTCTTGAAAGACTTCCCGGGTACCATCGTTGCGATTACGCACGACCGTTACTTCCTGGATAACGTAGCTGAATGGATTCTTGAGCTTGACCGTGGCATGGGTATTCCGTATCAAGGTAACTATTCTTCTTGGCTTGAGCAGAAAAATGCCCGTTTAGAGCAAGAGAACAAGCAGGAGGAATCTTTTGCTAAAGCATTGAAAAAAGAACTTGAATGGGTTCGTTCTAATGCCAAAGGTCAGCAAAAGAAAAACAAAGCGCGTATGGAGCGTTTTGAAGAGCTTAACTCGCGCGAATTCCAGCAACGTAACGAAACCTCTGAAATCTACATTCCACCTGGTCCACGTCTGGGCAACAAGGTTGTAGAAGTTGAAGGCATCAGCAAATCGTTTGGTGATCGTTTACTGTACAAAGATTTAACTTTCACAGTACCACCTGCTGCAATTGTGGGTATCGTGGGTGAGAACGGTGCAGGTAAAACCACGCTATTCCGTATGATGACTGGCGAACAGCAACCTGATACCGGTACGGTAACACTGGGTGAGTCAGTGAAAGTTGCTTATGTCGGTCAGATCCGTGACACGCTAGACAACAACAAAACTGTTTGGGAAGAAGTGTCTGGTGGTCTAGACATCTTGAAGATTGGTGATTACGAAATCGCATCTCGTGCGTATATCGGTCGCTTTAACTTTAAAGGTCAGGATCAGCAAAAACGCGTAGGTCAATTATCAGGTGGTGAGCGTAACCGTTTACAACTTGCGAAAATCCTGCAAATGGGCGCAAACGTTATCCTACTCGATGAACCATCAAACGACTTGGACATCGAAACCTTGCGTGCACTTGAAGATGCCATTCTGGTATTCCCAGGTACTGTGATGGTGATCTCGCATGACCGTTGGTTCCTGGACCGTATTGCAACGCACATCTTGTCATTTGAAGGTGAAACACCTGAATTCTTCACCGGTAATTATGCTGAATTCGAAGAATATCGCCGTAAGCGTGATGGTGATGATCTTGTCGCGAAGCGTCAAAAATATCGCAAAATCGGTGTTTAATCATCTCCGACTTTTGTAAATAAAAAACCAGCCTCAGGGCTGGTTTTTTTATGTTTATTATATGGTGGAGGGTAAATTAGATTTCCCACTCATGATTACATTCACGGCATTTCCATTTCTTTTGTGTTTGCATGAATGCCTGCATTGAAATTTTAAAATCAGGTAAGTCCTTATAGAACATAAAGCCTGTGATCAAAGAAAGAATAAAAACGATCACAGTTGCTGTCTGTAAAGTCGTACCTGCACCATCGCCAAAAATCCACATCGCAATGCTAATAATCACCAGCAATAACAGCAGGAATAGGGCGGGTACCAGAAACATTAGGCTTTTAGGAACCACGGGACGTGGAGCTGCTTGACCTGGCTGGGCCACCGGCATGATTTTCGGGCTTTGACACTTAGGGCAACGATATTGCATTACAACTCCAAAATTCTAAATTACTGATTATTTTATCGGAAGATGCGAAGAAACCGAAATATTGCCCAACATAAAATATACAGGCAATAAAAAACCCAAGTCGCAATGCTTGGGTTTTTTTATAAGATGACAACAATATATTATGGTCATCTTGAATATGGCGTCCCTACGGGGATTCGAACCCCGGTTACCGCCGTGAAAGGGCGATGTCCTAGGCCTCTAGACGATAGGGACAATTGAGGCAAATAACACAGCTAAAGCAAGACTTGATTTGGTGGAGTCAAGGAGGATCGAACTCCTGACCTCTACAATGCCATTGTAGCGCTCTACCAACTGAGCTATGACCCCAGTCTGTGTGAGCGCTATATTAGGGATATCGCGCTCACACGTCAACACAAAAATTAATTAAGCTTGATCAACTGCTTCATTTTTCGGCAACTTTAAGCTTTCATTAAGTTTTTCCCAGACTTTCAGCTCTTTTTTACTTGGACCACCGACAATTTCCAGCGCATGACGTAAGCGTGCAAAAGTTAAATCCGGACCAATGGTCACCATCGTTTGCATTACTGGTGTAGACGCAGTCGAACCAGCGATCGCAATAAAGAATGCAGGCATGAAGTCGCGCAACTTGATTTCCATTTGTGCGGCCAAGTCCATTAAGGTCTGGCTCACCGTGTCGTTATTCCAAGTAAACAGGCTTTCTAAACGCCAAATTACGAATTGAAGACTTTGACGTACCTGTTCATCCGACAGTTTCTTGCTTTCAAACTGTTCTTTAGACAGGGTCGGGAAGTGGTTGAAGTAATGCGCAGACCAATTTACTGCTTCAGACAGCAGGTTAATACGTGGTTGAATCGCAGCCGCAATTTCTTCTAACTTGGCACGATCTGCTTTCCAGGCCAATAATGTGTCTAGAAGTTCAGCCGGGCTGAGTGCCTTGATCCATTGACCGTTTAACCAGTTTAGTTTCTCGACATCAAAGATCGGACCACCAAGTGATACACGTTTGATATCAAAATGTTCAATCATTTCTGCCAGAGTGAATTTTTCACTTTCATCTGGCATTGACCAGCCCATACGACCTAGGTAGTTCAACAAGGCTTCAGGTAGTACACCGATGTCTCTATAGTAGTTAATTGAGGTCGGGTTTTTACGTTTAGACAGCTTAGATTTATCCGGGTTACGCAGCAGTGGCATGTGGCATAGTACCGGCATGTCCCAACCGAAATATTGATACAGTAACTGATGTTTCGGCGCAGATGGAATCCATTCTTCACCACGAATTACGTGGGTGATTTGCATCAAATGATCATCTACTACGTTTGCTAAATGGTAGGTTGGGAGGCCATCGGTTTTTAGCAGAATCTGCATGTCTACTTGCGCCCATGGAATTTCCACTTCGCCACGCAGCATGTCATTGAATTTACATACGCCTTCGGTTGGTACTTTCATACGGATGACGTGTGGTTCACCAGCGGCCAAACGACGCTCAACTTCTTCTTGAGTGAGATTCAGACCGCGACCATCATAACGTGGCGACTCACCACGTGCCTGCTGTTCTGCACGCATTTGATCTAGTTCTTCTGCAGTTGCAAAACAGTAGAAAGCATGGCCTTTCTCTACCAGTTCCAAGGCATAATTTTTATAGATATCCATACGTTCTGACTGGCGATACGGCGCATGCGGGCCACCGACATCAGGACCTTCAGACCAGTTCAGACCCAACCAGCGCAATGAATCCAGGATCATTTTTTCAGATTCAGGCGTTGAGCGCAGTTGGTCAGTATCTTCAATACGAAGAATGAATTCACCGCCATGCTGTTTAGCAAAACATAAGTTAAACAAGGCGATATAGGCAGTACCTACATGCGGAAAACCAGTAGGAGAAGGTGCAATACGAGTACGAACAGTCATAGCCGGATCTAATCTTAGATATAAAATTGCAGCTATTATAGCGAAAAAGCCACATCACTTAATGCTTTATTCAACATTGAATGATGTGGCTTTTAAATCCGGGAATATTCAGCGCTGTTGAGGCTGATTAAGAATGAGCGCTCGAAAAAATACTTTGGACAAAGCGGGTGAAGCGGTAATTCTGTTCTGCAAAGAAATTTTGCGAAGGTGCGACTTTAAATGCAGTCAAGACTTTGAGATTATCTTCTGTTTGAAGTGTTTTTTCAGTTTTTTGTTGCTGAATCGCTTTTTCAATCGGCGAAGTCTTGCTTTCAATAGTGCTTACTGTAGGCTTCGGCAAATCTGTCTTCACAACGACGGCATGACCGAGTTGAATCGAGAACAACATAATCAGGCTTAGGATGCTGGCTGTGAATAATGTAAATTTCATATCCAAACTTCCTCCTTACTTCGGGTTGGTTTTATTTTGTTAAAAATGTTTTTTTAATACTCTGCCTACAATTTAATCACAGTTGATCATAAAGAAGTAGAACCAAGTCACATTTTTTACAAAAGAAATAATATAACTCTGTGGAAAATTACCAAAAATCGTAATTTCCTGTTTTGGTGGCCTATTTTTAACAGACAACTGTGAAGAGAACGTGAAGAACTGTCTTATATTGTAGCAGAAGATTACTTTTCTAGCAGAATATGTATCCGAATTTAATTGTTAGAAGATATCTCGAAATCAGCAATAGATTGTAGATATTGTTATAAATATATGATTGTTATGTTTATTTTTGATTTGTATAGTGCAGGTCATATAAACAATGAGTTACATCAAATGAAAAAAATAATAGCATCCGCAATCTTGACAATTTTAGTGGGAACAGCAGTACAGAATTCTATTGCCAAAGATTTCCTGAATGTCTCTTATGACCCGACCCGTGAATTTTATCAGGAATATAATGAAGAATTTGGCAAGTTCTGGAAGCAGAAAACCGGACAGACGGTTAATTTTAAACAGTCGCATGGTGGTTCAGGCAAGCAGGCACGTTCGGTGGTCGATGGTTTGCAGGCCGATGTCGTAACCTTGGCCTTGGCCAATGATATCGAAGAAATCGTCAATGCAGGTTTAATCGAGAAAGACTGGCAAAAAGAGTTTCCGAGTAATTCGGCACCTTATACCTCTACGATTGTATTCTTGGTGCGTAAAGGGAATCCAAAGCAAATCAAAGACTGGAATGATCTGACCAAAGCGGGTGTGGACATTATTACCCCAAACCCAAAAACCGGTGGCGCACCGCGTTGGATCTACCTGTCTGCTTGGGGTTATGCGCTGAAACAGCCTGGCGGGAATGATGCGAAAGCCAAAGAGCTGGTGAAAAAACTTTATCAAAATGTCAAAGTGCTCGACTCCGGTGCTCGTGGTTCACTGACGACGTTTGCCGAGCGCGGCATTGGCGATGTGCTTTTATCCTGGGAAAATGAAGCCTTGCTGGCGACCCAAGGTCTGGGTAAAGACAAGTACGATATCGTTTATCCATCGATTTCAATTCTGGCCGAGCCATCGGTAGCGATTGTCGATAAAAACGTGAATAAAAATGGCACTACCCATCTGGCAAAAGGCTATTTGAACTATTTATATTCACCAAAAGGGCAGGAGCTTGCGGCGAAATATTTCTTCCGCCCGCGAGATACTAAAGTCGCTGCCAAATATTCGGCCCAGTTCCCGAAAATCCAGACCTTTACCATTGATAAAGTCTTTGGTGGTTGGGCCAAAGCGCAAAAAACACATTTTGTGAATGGGGCGATTTATGACCAGATTTACAATGAAAAAAGATAAGTAAACGGTAGTCTAAATAAAATAAAGAAAATGGCTAAAGTGTTATCCATTTTCTTTATATCTAATGCATAAAATTCTATATATTAGAGATAAGTAGAATAATAAATAGTATTTTTCTTTTAAAAACAAAATATTAATGTAGAAGAATCTTTCATTTTATCGTGTTGTGATGTTGTAGGGTGAATTGCGATAAATGATTTTATTTCATATAGTTATATCTAATGAAGATAAACTCCGTGCTGCCATGAAAATTCAATTAAAATCGTTATTTAGTGCTGCCTTATTGGCGACTGGTTTAGGCATGACCGCGACTGCCTCACAAGCAGCAGACCGTCAGTTTCTCAATGTATCCTATGATGCCACGCGTGAGTTCTATGATGAGTTTAATAAATCATTTGGCGCTTACTGGAAAAACCGCACCGGTCTGGATGTGAATTTTAAGCAGTCACATGGCGGTTCGGGCAAACAGGCGCGTTCTGTGGTCGATGGCCTGAAAGGCGATGTGGTAACTTTGGCGCTGGCCAATGACATCGAAGAAATTGTGAAATCTGGCCAGATTCAGCCAGGCTGGCAAAAGGAATTCCCACACAACTCGGCACCTTATACCTCGACAATCGTATTCATGGTACGTAAAGGCAATCCGAAAAGCATCAAGGACTGGAATGACTTAACCAAACCAGGCGTGCAAATTATTACGCCTAACCCGAAAACGGGCGGTTTGCCGCGTTGGGTGTATCTGTCTGCATGGGGTTATGCCGAGAAACAGCCAGGTGGTAATAAGGCCAAAGCACAGGAATTTGTCGGCAAGCTTTATAAGAATGTCAAAGTAATGGATTCTGCTGCACGTGCTTCAATGACCACCTTTGCCGAGCGTGGGATTGGCGATGTATTGCTGACTTGGGAAAATGAAGCTTTAGTAACGCAAAAAACCTTGGGTAAAAACAAGTTTGATATCGTTTATCCATCGATTACGATTTTGACTGAGCCGTCAGTGGCGATTGTGGATCGTACGGTAGAGAAAAATGGCAATAAATGGTTAGCAACAGGTTATATCAATTACCTGTATTCACCATTGGGTCAGGAAATGGCAGCTAAACATTTCTATCGTCCGCGTAATGAAAAAGTATTAGCCAAATATTCGGCACAGTTCCCGAAAATCAAAACCTTTACCATTGATGAAGTCTTTGGTGGATGGGCCAATGCACAGAAAACCCATTTTGTGAATGGTGCAATCTTTGACCAGATTTATAACAGCAAACGTTAATTGATCTGCCAAGTCATCTGGATTGAAAAAAGCCTCCAAAACTGGAGGCTTTTTTGTATGAGAAAAATGCTAAAACGGTTTTCTCTATGGAAAGTAATATTTATCTACAAAAAGTCGTTTGGAGCTTTGCCTAAACAGGGTGATAATGTGCAGTTAAATTTTTCCCCCTATTGATTGAGTTTTTATGTCACATATTTCTGTATTACTTCACGAAACGATTGATGCCTTGTTGGCGGGTCGCAATACGGGAACTTATGTGGATGGGACCTTTGGTCGTGGTGGACATACGCGTTTATTGCTGTCCAAATTAGATGAACATGCACGCGTCTATGCCTTTGATAAAGATCCACAAGCATTGGCTGTAGCGGCTGAACTCGAACAAGAAGATTCACGTTTTAAAATTATTCATGCCAGCTTTGCTGATCTGAAAGATGCATTGGCTGAGTTGGGCATTGAACACGTCGATGGGGTGATGGCTGACTTAGGTGTTTCTTCACCGCAGCTGGATCAGGCTGAACGTGGTTTCAGTTTTATGAAAGATGGCCCGCTGGATATGCGTATGGACAACTCACAAGGTCCTACTGCAGCAGAATGGCTGACGCAGATTGAAGAAGAAGCACTGGCGAATATTATTTTTAAATATGGTGAAGAGCGTTATAGTCGCCGTATTGCCAAAGCAATTAAGGCTGCCGGATATATTGATACCACGGCAAAGCTGGCCGAGATCGTAAAAGTAGCGCACCCGAAATGGGAAAAAAACAAGCATGCTGCGACTCGTACTTTCCAGGCGATTCGTATTGCTATTAATAAGGAATTAGAAGATATTGAAATCTTCTTGCCTCAGGCCGTTGAAATCTTGAAACCTGAAGCACGTTTGGCGGTGATTAGCTTCCATTCACTGGAAGACCGTTTGATTAAACAATTTATTCAAAAAGAGTCAACGCTTGAAGAGGATTCAGGCTGGGGAATGCCACAACAACAGAAAGATACGCGACGTTTAAAGAAAGTTTCTCGTGTTAAAGCCAGTGATGAGGAGGTTAAAGCCAATCCCCGTTCACGTAGCGCATGGCTTCGGGTAGCAGAACGTTTAGCTTAATAGGCAGATCATGAAAACGGAAGTGGTTGATAAAAAAACAGAAAAATTGTGGCTGAAAAAAGTTACAATCTATCTCATGCTGATATTGATGGTCTTCATCAGTGCAGTATTTGTGGTATTTCAGGTATTTGAATACCGTCAGGACAACAGAAAGCTGAGTACCTATCTGCGTGAAAGGGATGACCTGAATGCAGAGTGGGGGCGTTTGCTGATTGAGCAGCAAACTTTCGGCGCGACGGCACAGATCGGTACGCGTGCAGTGACACAGCTGCGTATGTATTCACCTCCGGTTTCACAAAGTGTCGTGATTTCCTTACCACAAACTTCAGATGAGAAAAAATAAGGCTAGCGTTCCGACATGGTAGACAAGAGAAAGAAGCAACCGGTACGTAAAAAACAATCGGTCACCGACAAAAATGCCTCAAATGTTTATATCAATCGTTTTTACATCATGTGGGCGGTGGTGCTGCTGTGTTTTGTGACACTGATTTGCCGTGCTTTCTATGTACAGATTATTAATAAAGATTTTTTGCAAAATAAAGCCAATGCCAATATTTTAAGAACCAATACTATCAAGGCGATGCGTGGCGTAATTTATGATCGTAATGGCATTCCATTGGCGATTAGTACCCCAATCATGAAAATTGTGATTGATCCACGTGATTATTTTGACAATAAAAAACTCTATGATGAGACCATGCTGGCGCTGGAAAAAGAACCGAATAGCCGCAAGCTCAAACGTCAGCTACCTGATAAAAACCTGAATCTGGATGAGCTGGCTGATGCAGTCGGTATGGATCGGGCAGAACTGCGCAAAAAAATGGAAGAACGTCCGCGTTCACGTTATCTGATCCTGAAAAAAGAAGTTCCGCCACAACAGGCCGAACTGATCATGAAACGTAATTTTCAGGGCGTATATACCGAGAAAAACTATAAACGTTATTATCCGCAGCCGCAGCCAAACTCTCAGATTATTGGCCTGACCAATAGCGAAGGCAGCGGCATTGAAGGTCTGGAAATGCAGCTGAATAGCCGTCTTTCCGGAAAGGATGGCGAACAGCAGATCATTCGCGATAAAAAAGGTAACCGGGTCAAAGAACCGGAAGTGATTAAAGAAGTTGAACCGGGCGAAAATATTACCTTAAGTATCGACTCGCGTCTGCAATATATCATGTACCGTGAGCTGACGGCGGCCGGAGTTGCCAATAATGCCCGTTCAGCGACTGCGATTGCGGTAGATGTCAAAACCGGTGAAATTCTGGCGCTGTCATCATGGCCATCCTATAACCCGAATGATAAAAACAGCCTGCTCAATAAGGATGCCATGCGTAACCGCGGTGCAGTCGATTCTTTCGAGCCGGGCTCGACCATGAAGCCGCTCACTGTAGCGATGGCCTTGGAAAGTGGCAAATATACGGCGAATTCAGTGGTGAATACCACACCGGGCAGTATGCGGGTCGGTAATCATACCATTCGTGATACGCATAACTATGGTCAGTTGACCTTGGGTGGCATTATCCAGAAATCCTCTAACGTTGGTGTGGCGAAACTGGCCTTGTCGCTGCCGTATGAAACCTTACCAACCTTCTATAAACGTCTGGGTTTTGGTCAGCGTTCAGCAGTGAAATTCCCAGGTGAAAGTGCCGGTTTGATTCTTCCACCAAGTAAATGGAATGTGTCAGAAGTGGCAACCATGTCCTATGGTTATGGTCTGAATGCGACGGTACTACAGCTGGCTGATGCCTATGCCATGCTGGCCAATAAAGGCGTGAAAATGCCACTGAGCCTGTATAAGCTGGAAGAACAGCCCAAGGGTGAGCAGATGATCGATGCCAATATTGCCGATCAGGTCCTGCTGATGATGGAAACCGCAACCTTACCAGGTGGTACGGCAACTCGCGCCACCATCCCAGGTTATCGCGTGGCAGGTAAAACCGGTACTGCACATAAGTTGCGTGCCGACCGTAAAGGTTATTCGACCAGTGAATACCGGGCTTTATTTGCCGGCGTAGCACCAGTCAGTGATCCACGGATTGCCATGGTGGTGGTGGTAGAAAATCCACAAGGCACCTACTATGGCGGTACCGTATCTGCACCAGTCTTTGCCCGCGTGATGCAGGAATCCTTGCGTCTGCTGAATGTCCCTCTGGACAAACCTTTAGAACCTCCCAAAGTCCAGTAAATAGGTGATCAATGTCTATTACATTTCAAGATCTCTACACCCCTCACGATGTCGCTGACTGGATGAAGCAATCCTTTCAGGGCTTCGAGCTGGATAGTCGTAAAGTTAAACCCGGACAGATTTTTATTGCCTTGACCAGTCTGTCACAACCGGAAAAAACTGCTCAATTTGCCCAGAAAGCCTTAGAGCAGGGCGCATTGGCCGTGATTTCAGAAACTGAACTGGATGTATCTCCAAATCTGATGGTGGCAGATGTACGTCATCTCATGGGGCAATGGCAAAAGCAGTATTTGCAAGCAATCCAACCCGTTGCGGCTGCGCGTATTCTTGCAGTCACCGGCACCAATGGTAAAACCACGATTTCTCGCTTGGTGGCTGAATTCATCATGCTGCAAGGTAAAGCCTGTGCGGTGATGGGCACAACAGGTAATGGAATTTTACCGAACCTAGAAGCATCTTCGCATACCACCCTGGATGCCTTGCAACTGCAAAATGCCCTGCATGGCTATGCGCAGGCCGGTGCGGAATTTGCCTCGATTGAAGCCAGTTCGCATGGTCTGGAACAAGGTCGCTTGAATGGCTGTAATATCGAGATTGCAGGCTACAGCAATTTGAGTCGTGACCATCTAGATTATCATGGAACGCTGCAAGCTTATGCAGAAGCAAAGTCTGGTTTATTCCGGTTTGAATCTTTAAAAGTGGCTGTCATCAATATCGATGATGAACATGCACAGATCATGCTGGATGCTGCGGAAAACAATCCGGCACAGCCTAAAATTTTGACTTATTCCACCAAGCAAAAAGCGGATTATCAGGTTCAGGATATTCAATACAGCATTTTAGGTGCGACCTTTAAGCTGAAAACTGCCTCTGCTGAATATATGGTTAACAGTCCATTGCTGGGCCATTTCAATATTGAAAATCTGGTCGCCAGTCTGATCATGGCGGAACAGGTCGGATTTGACCTGAACAGTTTGATTGCGACAGTATCACAGCTCAAAGGTGCGCCAGGTCGCATGCAGGTGCTGCGTGATGGCGAACGTCTGTTTGTGGTGGATTATGCGCATACCCCGGATGCCCTGACCCAGGTTCTGGTGACCTTGAAACGTCATGTTTCACAAAATCTTTGGACTGTTTTCGGCTGTGGCGGTGATCGTGACCGTGGTAAACGTCCACTGATGACTCAAGCTGCTTTAGATGGTTCAGATATCGCAGTACTCACTTCTGATAATCCACGGACCGAAGATCCGGCACAAATCTTTGCGGATATGAAAAACGGCATCGATTTTTCCGGCAAAACCTATCATGAAATTCATGACCGTCGTGAAGCGATCAAGTTTGCGGTTAAACACGCGCGGGCGGGTGATATTGTCGTGATCGCAGGAAAAGGGCACGAAAATTATCAGGAAATTGATGGTGTACGTCACTGGTTTGATGACGTGATCGAAGTACAAGCTGCCATTGATGCCCAGCATTGCAGTACAGATTCAGCCTATTCAGCGCATTAGGATTCAGATATGCATACCTCAACAACAAGTACTGCGGCGCTGGAGCCGTGGAGCATAGAACAATTACAACAGGCTACTCAAGGCTACTGGTTGAATGATAAAAAGCCTGCAGGCCAGATCAAGCGGATTTTGACTGATTCACGTGATGCAGAAGCAGGTGATGCTTTTCTTGCGCTGAAAGGCGAGCGTTTTGATGCACATGACTTTATTGCGCAAGTGGCGGCTCAAGGTTGTGACATTGCCATTGTCAGCCGTCCGGTGGATGCTGATATTTGCCAGCTAGTGGTAGAAGATACCCGTCTGGCATTGGGATTGTTGGGTGCTTATCGCCGTCAGCAGAATCCTCAGCTCAAAGTGATTGCCTTGACCGGCAGTAGTGGCAAGACCACGACTAAGGAAATGTTGGGGAGCATCTTGTCGCGTCTGGCACCGACCTTGGTGACACGTGGTAATTTGAATAATGACCTCGGCGTGCCGGTAATGTTGCTGGAGCTGCGTCCTGAACATCAATATGCGGTGATGGAACTCGGTGCGAGTCATCAGGGTGAAATTGATTACACCTCGAAAATGGTACAGCCGCATGTGGCCGGGATCATTAATATCGGGACTGCACATTTAGGTGAATTTGGTGGTCGTGACGGAATTTGCCGTGCAAAATCCGAGATTTATGCACATATCTCTGAAACTTCGATTATTCCTGCTGCCGATGATTTTGCTGAAACCATTCGTGCCGCAGTAAAAACTGAAAAAAGCTTGAGTTTTGGTGCTGGTGGTGAAGTCTATGCCAGCGATGTAGTCCTTGATGCTCAATCTTCAAGCTTTACCCTGAATACAGCGCAAGGCTCGAAAACAGTTCAGTTGCCGTTTGCCGGTGAGCATAATGTCGAAAATGCGACCGCAGCAGCAGCTTTCGCCCTGGCGATCGGTATTAATCTTGATGATATCGTAGCCGGTCTGGAACAGGCCGTGGGTGCGAAAGGTCGTTTGAACTTTATTCCGCACAAAGACTATTTATTTATTGATGATACCTACAATGCCAATCCGGGTTCGATGCGTGCAGCAGCAGAAGTTCTGGCGCAGCAGCAGGGTATCCGGGTCATGGTCACCGGCGATATTGGTGAACTCGGTTCATCTGCCGCAATCGAGCATTACAAGCTCGGTCGCGATCTGGTCTCGGTCAAAGGCATTAATTTTGTGGTGGCTGTGGGTGAATTTGCGCCGGCCGCACAAGAAGGTGCCCGTAGTACACAATATGGTAAAAAAATGCAGGCTTTCCTGAATCAGGAGCAGGCATTACCGTTTTTAATTCGTTTGATTGAAACACATCAACCTCAGCCGATGTCATTCCTGTTTAAAGGGTCGCGTTTTACCCATATGGAAACATTGATGGCTGCATTGATGGAGAAACTCTAAATGCTGTTATGGCTCTTTGAACATTTGGCGGGCTTTGACAGCACGTTTCAGGTGGTTCGTTATTTAACTTTACGTGCTTTGCTCAGTGTCTTGACGGCATTGACCATCGGTCTGGTGCTCGGTCCTGTAATGATTCGCAAGCTTCAGGCGCTGAAATATGGTCAGGCAGTCAGCTCGTATGCCCCTGAAAACCATGCTAAGAAAATGGGCACGCCGACCATGGGCGGGGTGCTGATCTTGCTTTCGATTGGTATCTCAACTCTACTCTGGGCAGATCTTTCCAATCCTTATGTCTGGATTGTGCTGGGTGTGATGGTGATTTTCGGTGCCGTTGGCTGGGCCGATGACTGGATTAAAATCCGTTATAAAGACAATGCGGGTTTGCCTGCGAAGAAAAAATTCTTCTGGACTTCAGTGGGTTCGTTGGGTGCTGGTATTGCTTTGTATGTCATTGCACAGCAACAGACCAATCCGGTGCATACCGCGAATATGCTGGATCTGCTGATTCCATTCTTTAAAGACCTAAGCATTCCATTATCGATGATCCCATTGGGCATTGGTTTTATTATCTTTACCTATTTCGTGATTAACGGTGCCTCCAATGCCGTGAACTTGACTGATGGTCTGGATGGTCTGGCAATCATGCCAATCGTGCTGGTTGCTACAGGTTTGGGCGTATTTGCCTATTTGGCCGGTGACGTGCGCTTTGCCAATTATCTGCATATTCCTTATGTAAAATATTCGTCTGAACTGGTGGTGGTCTGTGCTGCCATGATCGGAGCGGGTCTGGCTTTCCTTTGGTATAACGCCCATCCAGCCCAAGTATTTATGGGGGATGTCGGTGCTTTATCTCTCGGTGCAATGCTCGGTACGATTGCCGTCATGGTTCGTCAGGAAATCGTATTTGCGATTATGGCTGGTGTCTTTGTCGTGGAAGCGGTTTCAGTATTCCTGCAGATTGGTTCATTAAGAATGCGCAATAAACGTGTATTCCTGATGGCGCCGCTACATCATCATTATGAAAAGAAAGGCTGGCGTGAAACCCAGGTGGTGATCCGTTTCTGGATTATTACGATTATGCTGGTAGTTTTAGGTCTAATGACCTTAAAATTGCGCTAAGAAATGCATTGGAAAAAGTCGGCGCATGCCGGCTTTTTTGTTTTGGAGAAAATGATGAATTTACTCATGTGCCCAGTCTGTCGCCAGCAGTTGAGCTTAAATGAAAGAACATGGCGCTGTGAGAATCATCATAGTTACGATGTCGCCAAACAAGGCTATGTGAACCTGCATGTGGTTCAGCACAAGCACAGCAAAAACCCGGGAGATACGCCTGAGTCTGTGCAGGCACGTCGCGCATTTCTCAGCGCAGGTTATTATGCGCCTTTGCAACAGGCTGTCGTGGAAAAGATTCGCAAGTTGCGGATTGAGAACCTTTTGGATATTGGTTGTGGGGAAGGCTATTACACCAATGCCATGCAGGCCGAAGTGCTGCAATGTGTGGGGGTCGATATTGCCAAAAATGCAGTTCAGGTGGCTGCCAAACTGAATAAAGATATTACTTGGGTCGTGGGAACCGGGGCAACCTTGCCAGTACTGAATGAATCAATTGATCTCTGCACCAGCTTGTTTAGTCCGATTCCCAAACAGGAAATCCTACGAGTCCTAAAACCAAAATCTTATTTGATGGTAGTGACGCCGGCACCACAACATTTATATGCCATGCGTGAGGCTTTATTTGAGGAAGTGAAACCACACGAGCCGCAGAAGTTTGTGGAGCAGTTGCAAGATGAGTTTAACTTGATTAGTGAGCAGGTGATTGACGCCCCAATGGTTTTACCACAGGCAGATTTAAAAAACCTGATTGCGATGACGCCATATGCTTATAAGGCCAAGCCGGAACACCGTTTAGCACTCGAACAGCAGGATCAGTTTAAATTGATGGCGCAATATCAGATTTACCTGTTCCAGAAGAAATAAAAAATGCATATAAAAAAGCCCTCAACTGAGGGCTTTTTTATATCGTCAGATTACTGAACTTCTTCGATCAGATTTTCCAGTGAGTCTACCCGGTTCGGCTGAAGAGGCTGTTCTTGAGGTGCAGAACCTTCATCATCTGGTAAACGAATCGGTTGATCTGGCAAATCTTCAAAGTCAGTTTCTGTGCGTTTCGGGACGACCACAGGTGCAGGACGGTAAAGCGCTGTCGCCAGAGGCGGAGAAGATGGATCATTCTGCTGCTCATCAGCCTGAATCGCCTTGTTGCGATTCACCGGTGCCTTGGCATTGCGGTCTAAACGTACCCATGCTTCCGGCTGGCCTTTTAATGCCTTGCCCATAAAATCGGTCCAGATCGGTAGAGCTGCCACACCACCATATTCACGGCGACCTAAGGTTGTCGGCTGGTCAAAACCAACCCAGGTCACGGTGACTAACTTGCCATTGAAGCCAGCAAACCATGCATCTTTGGCATCATTGGTGGTGCCGGTCTTCCCGCCAATATCACTACGACCAATTCTTAATGCAGCACGGCCAGTACCATGCTGAATCACGTCACGCAAAATGTTGGCCATGTCATAGGCAGAGCTGGATTTTAAAATACGTTGTGCCTGACGATAATTACTATCTTCGGCAGAGACTTTAGGTGCAACCTGTTTTTGCTCTAAAGTTGTATTGTTGATTACAATTGCTTCGTCATCTGCGGTAATGGGGTCAGTGGTTTGCGTTGTTTCTTCTTTTGCGTTGATACAGGAAATACAGGCATATTCAGGCTTGGCTTCAAAGATGGTATTGCCATAAGCATCTTCAATACGAGTAATAAAGTGCGGCTGGATTCGGTAACCACCATTTGCAAAGGTGGCATAACCAGTCGCCATCTGAATCGGTAGGACCTGCGGGGTGCCTAAGGCAATGGTATAGTTACGTGGAATCTGACTGTCTTGTAAACCAAAATCCATAAATAACTGACGTGTACGTTCAATCCCAACGGCCTGTAATAAGCGCACTGAGACTGTATTACGTGACAGATAAAGTGCACGGCGTAACGGGATCATACCCAGATAACGGCCATCCGAGTTACGTGGCGTCCATTTGCCAATGGTAATGGGTGCATCATTGACCATAGTATGCGGCGTCATGCCACGTTCTAAAGCCAGAGCATAAACAAAAGGCTTAATGGTAGAACCGGGTTGACGCCAGCCTTGGGTTGCACGGTTAAATTTCGACTGATAAAAATTATATCCCCCGACAATGGCTTCAATCGCACCATTATTTGGGTTGATGGCAATCAATTGTCCTTGCACATTGGGAATCTGCACCAATGACCAAGAGGTTTTATTTTCATTAGGTCTTAAACGAACAATGTCTTTGACTTTGACAATCTCGGACGCTTTGCTCGGTGCACCACCTACACTATTGACGTTACGAAAGCGACGTGCCCAGGACATACCTGACCAGGGAACAGTCACGCTGCTTCCGTCCTGCATGAGGGCTTCAAAACTGGAATTACCCACCTGAGTTACTTGCGCAGGATAAGTGTTGGCATAAGCACGGAACTTGTCGAGGGGTTGATCATGTGCTTCAGCACCACGCCAGCCATGTCGACGGTCATAGGCTTCTAAACCTTCCTGTACTGCTTGTTCTGCATAGGTCTGACGTTCACTATGAATGGTGGTATAGACTTTATAGCCGGAATCTACCGCCTGTTCACCAAAGTTTTGTACCAGTTCAGAACGTACCATCTCACCGACATAAGGGAATTTGTTTCGGGTGCTCCGGTCAGGCATATCCAGATTAACCGGTTCAGCAATGGCTTGCTGATACTGGCTCTGGTTCAAATAGCCTAGTTGTAGCATACGACCCAAAATCCAGTTACGACGTTCCAAGGCACGTTTGGGATTGGCGACCGGATTGTATCGAGAAGGTGCTTTAGGCAGGCCAGAGATCATGGCCATTTGTGCAATTGAAAGCTCTTCTAAGCTCTTGTTATAGTAAATTTTAGCTGCTGCGGCGATGCCGTAAGCATTTTTCCCCAAGAAAATTTTATTGACATACAGGGTCAGAATTTCTTCTTTACTTAAGTTTTGCTCAATTTTACGAGCCAGAAAAATTTCTGTCAGTTTACGCTTTAGCGTCCGTTCAGGGCTAAGGTAATAGTTTTTTGCCACTTGCATGGTAATGGTCGAACCGCCGGTCTGTACATCCGAGCCAGTCACCGTTTCACTGAGTGCGCGGCCCAAGCTTTTAAAGCTGATTCCGCTATGCTCAAAAAAGCTGGAATCTTCAGCGGCGAGGAAAGCATGAATAAATTCGGTTGGAATTTGTTCATATTTCACGGGAACAGAAAGCTTGCCTCCATATTCGGCAATTAATTCATTATCTGAACTAAAAACTTGTAAAGGCTTTAATAAAGGGGCCTTTTTAAGCGTAGACATTTCAGGCAAAGATGGGGCAATATAGAGATACATGCCATAGAAACCCATCGGAATTGAGATCAGTATAATGATAATGATCAAAAAAAATGGATGAACAAGGCCTGAACAAGATAGCTTTTTCATAACAAGTAAGTTTTAATAAGAGCTAATGGCGAACTAATTACCGGTCAGTATATCCTGTCGATATCCATATTGTTAGATGAGTTATTGTATCTATATAAAATTATAGACTGGACCAATTGGTAAGTTAGATTGAATTGGGGACAAAAAAATAATAGGAAGTGTATTGTGCGCAGGTTATATCGTAAACCAAATAAGGGGTTAATAGGAGTCGATATTAGTTCGACTTCTGTTAAGGTTTTAGAACTTTCTGTAAAAAGTGGCCGTTACTGGGTAGAGAGCTATGCTTTGGTCCCATTATCGGAAAACAGTGTTGTTGAAAAAAACATCTTAAACCCAGAAGCAGTCGCTGATGCCCTTGGGCGTGCAATTAATTTGGGCAATACCCAGTCGAATCAGGCCGCTTTTGCGATTCCAACTTCAATGGTCATCACCAAAATCATTGAGATGGATGCAGATATGTCGGATGACGAACGTGAGGTTCAGATTCGTGAAGATGCGGAACAATATATTCCTTTCCCACTCGATGAAGCGAGTCTGGACTTTGAAGTTCTGCCAGACCGTCTTACTAATCCAAACCGGGTCAATGTGCTATTGGTCGCTACCCGAATTGAAAATGTCGAAGCACGTTCTGAAGTTTTGGAAATTTCTGGTCTAACGCCTAAGATTGCAGATGTAGAAAGTTTTGCGCTGGAAAATGCCTTCAAAGTATTTTCGGATACTTTGCCGATGGGGGTCAATACGGTTGGTATCTTAGATATTGGTCATAGTATGACGACCTTGTCGGTGATGCAGAACAACAAGATTATTTATACCCGTGAGCAGGTGTTTGGCGGCAAGCAATTGACTCAGGAAATTCAGAATCGCTATGGATTATCCTTTGAAGAAGCTGGACGTGCTAAAAAAACCCGTGCTTTACCGGATGATTATGATATTGAAGTGCTAGAGCCATTCCTGGATGCCGTGGTACAACAGGCAGCCCGTTCATTGCAATTCTTCTTTTCATCTTCTCAGTTTAATGAGATTGACCATATTTTACTGGCCGGCGGGAATGCCAATATTCCAGGTCTGGCAAAATTATTACAACAAAAACTCGGTTACCGTGTCACGATCGCGAATCCATTTTTGCAAATGGGCTTTTCTCCTCAAATTGATATTAAAAAAATTGAAAATGACGCGTCATCACTCATGGTTGCATGCGGTTTGGCATTAAGGAGTTTTGATTAATGGCAAGAATTAACTTACTTCCTTGGCGTGATGAGCTAAGAATTAAAAGAAATAATGAATTCGTGGCAATCTGCGTAGGGGCGCTTTTCTTAGGATTAGCAGCAGCAGGTTCAACCTGGTTTTATTATGATCACAAACTTCAGGATCAGGAACAGGCCAATCAGCTGATTCAAAGTACCAACCAGAATCTGGATGTGCAGTTAAAGGCGCTTGAAGGTTTGCAAGAACAGCGTAATGCGATTGTTGAACGGATGAAGCTGATTCAGGGCTTGCAAACCCAGCGTCCGATTGCGGTGCATTTGATTGATGAAATTGTGCGGGTGACCCCAAGCAATATGTATATCACCAAATTCCAGCGTATCGGCGACAAGTTTACCATTGAAGGTCGAGCTGAAAGTCCAAATACGGTAGCAGAACTGCTCCGTAATCTAGAAGCGTCATCTTGGTATCGAAATGCCTTTATGAACGCTTTCCTAGTGGCTGAAGAAGCCAAAGAAAAGGCACCTAGCTCGATTATTCCACGTGTGGAAGAGTCCTATGGCAGTTTTACCGTGACGGTAGATCTGGATCAAATCGCTCAGCCAGTACTTAACGAAGAACAACAAGCAGTCGCTACAACTACGGGGGCATCATCATGAGTAATGAAGAATTCGATGAGTTCAGCCAGGATGTCGTCGCTGTACCCAAAAACAAAATGACTGTTGAAAAGTTTTTTCAGCAATTCAATACATTGGATCCAAACAATTATGGTAGCTGGCCTTTGTCGGTCAAAATTACCTGCTGGATTTTTATTGCCGCGCTGGCATTTGCGGTGATTTACTTTGTCATGATCAGAAGCACGATTGAGTCAATTTCACAAGCCAGTGCTCAAGAACAAAACCTGCTGAATGAATTTCGCGAAAAAGAATCCAAATTACGCAATTTACAACAATATCAAATCCAGCTTCAGGAAATGGAAGCCCGTTTTAACCAGCAGTTAGAACAGTTACCGAAAGAAACTGAGATTCCGGGTCTGGTTGAAGATATTAACCTGAGCGGTGTGAATTCAGGCCTGAAGTTTAAAAATATCCGTCTAGAGCCTGAAATTAAACAAGAGTTCTTTATTGAACAGCCGATTGCAATTGAAGCGACTGGGGATTATCACGCTTTTGGTTCTTTTGTCAGCAGTATTGCCGGCTTGTCGCGTATTGTCACGCTACATGATTTCACCATTATTGGTACTGAAAACAAAGAGAAAAAATCTGAAATTCCGGTCATTGATTACGTGGTGAAAGCCAAAACTTATCGTTATGTCGGTAATGCGGAAGGTGCGGCAGAACAATCTGCAGTTAATAGCACTACTCAGGGGGCGCAGTAATGAAGAATATTAAAATTACTTCGGCTTTAACGCTTGGGTTTTTGTTAGTGGGGTGTGATTCACGTATTGATGCCGTCAATCAGGAAATGGCCAACATCCGTAATCAGCCACCTTTACCGATTGAACCTGCACCTGATTTTATGCCAGTGGAAACTTTTAATTATGCAGCGCACCAAATCAAAAGTCCTTTTTTACCAAGCTCTTTGGCTGCTGAACTGAAAATTATGGCGGGGAAACGGGTTTATCCAAACCTATCACGTCAACTGCAACCGCTAGAAAGTTATCCGCTGGAAACTTTGACCATGAAAGGCAGCATGCGTAATCAGGCCGGGCAGATTCTGGCTTTAATCCAGACGCCTGATGGTGAGGTTGAGCGGATCCAACGTGGTAGCTATATGGGACTTAATCATGGTCGTGTGGTTGGAATTACACCAACACAGATCGATTTGATTGAGATTATTCCAGATGGCCGTGAGGGGTATGTGGAACGTCCGCGAAGTCTGGTTCTTATCGGGCCGGCGCCATAAGTTTTAAAGGAATAACAATGAATAAGAGTATTAAAGAATTTATTTTTGGGGATGTTAATACAATGAATCGTGTGTTTCGTCAGTTTTCCATGGGTGCTGTTGCGATTGCGGTGATGCAAGCGGCCAGTGCGCAGGTTTCAATGACCAATGTAGTACCCATGCAGCTTCCTGGACAAGGAACTGAGATTCGGGTGATGTTCAATGGTTTGCCGCCACAACCACAAGCCTATCAATTAGAATCACCATCACGTTTGATTCTGGACTTTGATAAGGCACAACAGAATTTAAAACAAAGCAGTATTCCGGTGGCAACACGTGAAGCTAGTTCGGTAGATGTCACTTCGGATGCTCAGCGTGCACGTCTGACGGTAAATCTGACCGAGGCTGGAGCCTTTACGACTCGTGTAGAAGGTAATACCTTTATTCTTAAAATTAACTCGGCAACTCCTGTAGCCATAGCTCAACCTGTGCAGCAACAGTCAGCTCAGGGTATTAGCAACATTGGTTTCCAGCGCGGTGCGCAAGGTGAGGGTCAAGTCGTTATTGATCTAGCAGGTAATAATACCCCGGTTGATGTACAGCAGCAGGGTACCAAAGTTATTGTGCGCACTTTAGGTTCCAAGATTCCGGCTCATTTGACCCGCCGTCTTAATGTGACTGATTTCGCGACTCCGGTATCCAGTGTCGATGCCGTGAATCAAAATGGTTCAGGAGTCATTACGATTCAGTCTGCGGAAAGTTATGAATATATGGCTTACCAGACTGATAATAAGCTGACCATCAGCTTGAAACGTCCGGAAGCCAAGAGTCCATTGCGTCCTAAAACTGTGGCTTATACTGGCAAGAAAATTTCTTTGGATTTTCAGGATATTGAAGTACGTCGTGTACTCCAGCTTTTAGCTGATTTCACTGATATCAATATGGTGGCTGCAGACAGTGTACAAGGCAATATTACTTTGCGCTTAAAAGAAGTGCCTTGGGATCAGGCCTTGGATATTGTGCTGAAAACCAAAAATCTGGATAAACGTCGTAATGGTAATGTGATCTGGATTGCACCGGTTGCAGAACTGATTAAGGCTGAAGAAGAAGAAGCTAAGGCTATTAAGCAGAGTGTTGCACTTGCCCCGATCCAAACTGAATATATGCAGTTGAGCTATGCCAAAGCCGCTGATATTGAGAAACTAATTACGCAGAATAAAGGGGCATCTGGCTCAGGCGGTTCGAGTAGCACGAATAATAATGATGGTGGAGAAAGCTTATTAAGTTCACGTGGTTCTGTGTCTGTTGATGCACGGACCAATACCATTATTGTGAATGATACCCAGCTCTTTATTGATAAAATTCGTAATATGGTAGATCTGCTGGATGTGCAGGTGAAGCAGGTAATGGTCGAAGCGCGTATTGTTCGTGCAACTACGGACTTTACTAAAGAGATGGGAGTGAAATGGGGAATTCTGTCTCAAGGGATTACCAATAATGATAGCCTTCTGGTCGGTGGTAGTGACACGACGTTATGGGATCTCAGAGATCCTCAAGAAAGTGATTTAGGTGGATATACCTATGATATCCAGCGACCACAAAACCTTAATGTAGACTTGGGTGTAACCAGTCCAGGTGCCAGCCGTATTGCCTTTGGTTTGATCAGCCTTTCTGATTTTATGCTGGATCTGGAGCTTTCTGCACTTCAGGCAGATGGCTACGGTGAGGTGATTTCTACACCTAAAGTACTGACTGCGGACAAGCAGAAAGCAACTGTTGCCTCTGGTTCTCAAATTCCGTACCAGTCAGCAGAGGGTGGTGGTGCGAATGCAGTATCTACTACGGAATTTATTGATGCTACGCTAAGTCTGGATGTCACACCAAGCATTACTCCAGATGGCAAAGTACAGATGGAACTCAATATTACCAGTGACTCACCGGGTAACCCGACACCGACTGGACAGCTCACCATTAACAAAAACCAGATCACTACCAATGTTTTGGTAGATAATGGTGAAACAGTGGTTCTAGGTGGTATTTTTGAGCAGGAAACCCGTAATGCGCAAACCAAGGTACCATTCCTAGGGGATATTCCTTATGTAGGGCGTTTATTCCGTAAAGATTTAAAGTCGGATAATAAACGTGAGCTACTGATTTTCGTTACACCTCGAATTGTTAATGACAGTGTTTCAAGAAATCATTAATATATTTTGAATTTAACAAAACGAATAGGTGACTCCTTGCCAAGCAAAGAGTTTGAAACCCTACCAAATATTTATTTGGTAGGGCCGATGGGGGCAGGTAAAACAACAGTAGGACGACATCTCGCAGAATTGTTAGGACGCGAATTTCTAGACAGTGATCATGAAATTGAACGTAAAACAGGCGCGACCATTCCCTGGATTTTTGAAAAAGAAGGGGAGCAGGGTTTCCGTGACCGTGAAACGGCTGTAATTAATGACCTTACCTCACGTCCTCATCTGGTTTTAGCCACCGGTGGTGGTGCAATTACTCAGGCTTTAAACCGAGACTATCTGAAACAGCGCGGAATCGTCGTTTATCTATACACGCCAGTTGAAATTCAACTGCAACGTACCTATCGCGATAAAAACCGTCCACTCCTTCAAGTCGAAAATCCGGAACAAAAGTTACGTGATTTATTGGCAGTCCGTGATCCCTTGTATCGGGAAGTGGCGCATCATATTATTGAGACCAATCAGGGTGCTGCACGTGATCTGGCGCAGCGGATTCTCAATCTCATTACTTCTGAAAACTAAGTTCAGTGAATCAAGTGGTTAATCAAGTATGCAAACCTTATATGTAGAACTCGGAGAACGTCGTTACCCTATTTTTATTGGAAGCGATCTGGATCCACAGGCCTTATTGGCACCCTATATTCATGGCAAGCAAGTGATGATTGTGAGCAATACTACGGTTGCACCACTTTATTTGCAGCGTTATCAAACGGCGATTGAGGCTTTGGACAAGCGGGTTGCGACCTGTATTTTACCTGATGGTGAAAAATATAAGGATAGCCAGCATCTGAACCTGATTTTTGATGCACTACTTGAAGCCGGGTTTAACCGCGACTGTACTGTGCTGGCATTAGGTGGTGGTGTCATTGGAGATATGGCCGGGTTTGCTTCGGCCTGTTTCCAGCGCGGTGTATACTTTATCCAAGTACCGACGACCTTGCTGTCGCAAGTAGATTCAAGTGTGGGTGGAAAAACCGGGATCAATCATCCACTCGGTAAAAACATGATTGGTGCTTTCCAGCAACCGCAAGTGGTACTGGCGGATATGTCGCAGCTTTCTACTTTGCCTGATCGAGAGCTTTCAGCAGGTTTGGCTGAAGTGATTAAATATGCCCTACTCGGTGATGAAAAATTTTTAGTCTGGCTGGAAGAGAACATAGATGCTCTGGTCGCCCGTGATGAGAAATTATTGGCTGAAGCCGTTTACCGTTCCTGTGCGCATAAGGCACGGATCGTAGCCAATGATGAGAAGGAGCAAGGGGAACGTGCTTTACTTAATTTAGGTCATACCTTTGGTCATGCGATTGAATCCTATATGGGGTATGGTGTCTGGCTACATGGCGAGGCTGTAGCTACCGGTATGGTGATGGCTGCAGATCTGTCACAGCGTATGGGCTGGATTTCTCAAGAAGATTTAGAACGTACAAAAAAAATCATTTCTCGTGCCAAACTTCCTGTGGTTTGTCCTAAAATCCCTCTGAATGATTTTCTGGCCTATATGGCCCATGACAAAAAAGTCTTAAATGGACAATTGCGTCTGGTGTTATTAAAGCAGTTAGGCAAAGCAGTGATTACACGAGACTTTGATCTCGAGTTAATGAAACAGGCAATTTTAGTCAATCAGGCATAGGTTTAGTTTTATGGCAGCATTACATACTCCTTGGCAAAAGATTCAGCATTATTTCTGGCTGGTCTGTGGTGTATGCTGCCTATTTGCTGCCTTAGTCTTTTGGGCGGTGACTGATTCAGATGATGTCATCGAAATTGAAAAAAAGCCTGAAACTGAAGTTCAGTTGCAGATTCAACCAGAAAAAGTAGCCACAATGACCTATCTTGGTGCACTTTTTCAGGAAGTGAAACCACTGGACCTAAATACACGTACCCTCGTGAATGCCAGTCATGAGCCAGAATTTCGCGGTACCAAATTTGTCAATGAAGCCAAAAAACAGCACGCCATTGAATTATTTCGTGTGACCAATGAAGCCATTTTAAAAAGTTTTCTTAAAAAACAGTCCGATCGTAAACCTTTTATTTATTTAAGAATCTCGGGTGAAAATCAGCCAGAACAATATGTATTGTTATATGGTCAATATAAGACGGCGGCGCAAGCCAATCAGGCTTTATCTACACTGAAGTTAAATTTACCGGCCTCAGTCAAGCCTGAAGTTGTAGCAATGCAGCAATATGTTAGTCTGGTCAATAATCTGGGTTCAGAGGAATTGGCCAGTAATCAAAAGCTTTACGAAATTCGTTTGAAAAATGTGCCTTTGCCGAAAGTAGATGAATCGGTACGACTTAGACAGCAGCAAACCCAAACTGAGTCCAAGCCGCGTAGCTCTGATGCTGCGACTACCAGTACCACAATTGTGCGCCGTGATTCATCGGGAAATGTGGTCGATGTACAGAAATCTGAAAGTGCTGTAGAAGGTACACCTCAACCACAAAATAACAATAATCGACCTGCTCAGGGCAGTAATCCGCGTCCTCAAAATAACGAGATTAGTGATCCATTTAATTAGTACGATCTAAAATAGCGCATCTAAAAAATTACAGAATTAAAAATGGGCGCTTTTGGTGCAAAAAATGCACATTAAAATTAATCCTTAGAGTGCTGTTCTGCGCTAAATCTTTGTCATCTGTATTGTTTTAATTTATGCGCTGTTTGTTGGCATGGAATTTGCTTTATTGGTGCATGAATTGAATTAATCTCCCTGTTTTAGCGCGAAAAATGATTCGATGACACCGTATGAATGTCATATTTATTCCAGATTTTTATGTTATTCATGAGCAGAATAAACTTTATTTGTTATGCATTTAGTCTAAAAAAGGACTAGTCTGAATAAATAAAGAAAAATGCTTTTGCTCTACCAAGACGGTCTTTGAAAGTCCATTAGACGCCAGCGCAGAGAAAAATTTAGATTGTTTAATAGCCTGTTGAGGCTTAGTGAAAGAAGGGTACGCTATGCACATGCCATCGCCTAATAATGTAGCTCCCGCTCAAGGTTTATACCAACCGGATGAGTTTAAAGATAACTGTGGTTTCGGTTTGATCGCCCATATGCAGGGTGATGCTAGCCATGATCTCGTCAAGACCGCGATTCATAGTTTGAGTTGTATGACCCACCGTGGTGGTATTGCCGCGGATGGCAAGACTGGAGATGGTTGTGGTCTGCTCTTGGCAATGCCGAAGAAATTCTTCCGTGAAGAAGCAAAACGCTTAAGTGATACCACCTTGAGTGAAGTCTTTGCTGTAGGTTCAGTATTCCTAAATCTTGATCCTGCGCTTGCTGCTCATGCCAAACAGGTTTTAAACAAAGAGATTGAAGCTGAAGGTTTAATCGTTTTGGCTTGGCGTGTGATTCCGACCAATGTCGATGCATTGGGTGAAATTGCATTGCAATCGATGCCGGCATTTGAACAGATTATTGTTAACTGTCCAATGGGTGTGACTGAGGTTGAATTTAACCGTAAGTTATTCCTAGCACGTCGTCGTACAGAACAATTGTTGGTGAATGATACGTCTTTCTACGTCACGACGTTATGTTCAACGGTGATCAGCTATAAAGGCTTGATGATGCCGGAAGCGATTGCAGATTTTTATACAGATCTGGCTGATCCACGTTTGGAATCGCATATTGTGGTCTTCCATCAGCGCTTTTCGACCAATACCTTGCCACGCTGGCCGTTGGCACAACCGTTCCGTTACCTGGCGCACAATGGTGAAATCAATACCATTACTGCGAATCGTAACTGGGCCATGGCGCGTGTGCCGAAATTTGAAAATCCATTATTGCCAGGTTTAACTGAACTGAATCCAATTGTGAACCGTACCGGTTCAGATTCTTCAAGCCTGGACAACATGCTGGAGATTCTGGTTGGCGGTGGCATGGATCTGTTCCGTGCACTCCGTATGCTGGTTCCGCCTGCCTGGCAGAACGTGGAAACGCTTGATGCTGATCTTCGTGCTTTCTACGAATTCAACTCAAAACACATGGAAGCCTGGGATGGTCCTGCAGGTTTGGTGATTCAGGATGGGCGTCATGCGATCTGTATGCTGGATCGTAACGGTCTGCGTCCTGCGCGTTGGGTGATTACCAAAAATGGTTATATCACGCTGGCTTCTGAAATTGGTGTCTGGGGTTATCAGCCTGAAGATGTGATTTCTAAAGGCCGTGTCGGTCCTGGCCAAATGCTGGTCATTGATACGCAAACCGGCAAGGTACTGGATACTCAAGATGTCAATAATCATCTGAAACGTATGCGTCCATACCGTGAATGGTTACGTGAAAATTCTGTGCGTTTGCAAGGTAGTCCAGAGCTGGAAGAATATTTATGTGATCAAGGCTTAAAAGGCAATGGCCTGAAAGCGGCACAAAAAATGTTCATGGTGACCTTTGAAGAGCGTGACCAGTTGTTGCGTCCGATTGCTGAAAGCGGTCAGGAAGCTGTAGGCTCAATGGGTGATGATACCCCAATGGCGGTATTGTCACGTCAGGTGCGTCATGTGTCGGATTATTTCCGCCAGCAGTTTGCACAAGTGACCAACCCGCCAATCGATCCGTTACGTGAATCGATTGTGATGTCACTGGAAACCTGTTTGGGTCGTGAGCAAAACGTCTTTGAACAAGGGCCTGAACATGCAGACCGCTTGATCATTTCCAGCCCTGTGCTGTCTAATTCGAAAATGCATCAGATCCGTACCTTGGGTCGTGCCGGTTACGAAATCGCAGATATCGACCTGAACTATGCTGAAACCGAAGGTCTGGAAGCAGCCATTGCGCGTATTTGTGAAGAATCTGCACAAGCCATTCGTGATGGTAAAACCTTATTGGTGCTTTCAGACAAAAAAATCCGTGAAGGCTACTTGCCAGCCAATGCTTTCATGATCACCGGCGCGGTGCATCATCACCTGATCAATATCGGTTTGCGTACTGACGCTAACCTGATTATTGAAACCGGTTTTGCCCGTGATCCACATCAGTTTGCAGTGTTACTTGGCTTTGGTGCGACAGCCATCTACCCATACCTAGCTTATGACGTGATCAATGATCTGGTCGCGAAAGGCGAATTATTGGGTGACCCAATCTATGCGCAAAACAATTTCCGTAAGGGGATTGAAAAAGGTCTGCTGAAAGTCCTGTCTAAAATGGGTATTTCTACGGTTGCTTCTTATCGTGGTGGTCAGTTGTTTGAAGCCGTGGGCTTATCTAATGAAGTGGTGGATAAATGCTTCATCGGTGTACCAAGCCGTATTCAGGGTGCAACTTTTGTCGATCTTGAAAATGACCAGAAACAGTTGGCGGATATTGCCTGGAAAAACCGTAAGCCAATTGATCAGGGCGGTTTGCTGAAGTTTGTCTTTGGCAAGGAATATCATGCCTTTAACCCGGATGTAATCAACTCGCTGCATAAAGCCGTACGTTCTGGGAACTACGCAGACTTTAAAGAATATGCAGAACTGGTGAACAACCGGCCGATTGCAACGATCCGTGACTTATTTAAACTGAAAACAGACAACTCGATTCCAGTCGAACAAGTGGAATCTGTGGAAGAGATCCTACCTCGCTTTGACTCTGCCGGCATGTCTTTGGGTGCATTGTCGCCTGAAGCGCACGAAGCGATTGCGATTGCCATGAATACGATTGGCGGTCGTTCAAACTCGGGTGAGGGCGGTGAAGATCCAGCGCGTTACGGCACTATCCGTAACTCGAAAATCAAACAAATTGCATCGGGCCGTTTTGGTGTAACGCCTGCTTATTTAACATCAGCAGAAGTTCTCCAGATTAAAGTCGCGCAAGGTGCAAAACCAGGTGAAGGTGGTCAGTTGCCGGGTGGTAAAGTGAATGGTCTCATTGCCCGTTTACGTTACTCTGTACCGGGCGTTACCCTGATTTCGCCACCTCCGCATCACGACATCTATTCAATTGAAGATTTATCACAGTTGATCTTTGATTTAAAACAGGTTAACCCACAGGCGATGGTGTCAGTTAAGCTGGTTTCTGAACCGGGTGTCGGTACGATTGCGGCAGGTGTAGCGAAAGCGTATGCCGATTTCATTACCATTTCTGGTTATGATGGTGGGACAGCGGCTTCTCCACTTTCTTCAATTCATCATGCAGGTTCACCGTGGGAACTGGGTCTTTCTGAGGCACATCAGGCCCTTCGTGTCAATGACCTGCGTGCTAAAGTTCGCGTACAAACAGATGGTGGTTTAAAAACCGGTCTGGATGTCGTAAAAGCAGCAATTCTGGGTGCAGAAAGCTTTGGCTTTGGTTCAACCCCAATGATCGCATTGGGTTGTAAATACCTGCGTATCTGCCACTTGAATAACTGTGCAACCGGTGTTGCGACTCAACAAGATCATTTACGTCAAGAGCATTATATTGGCGAGCCACAAATGCTGATTAACTTCTTCACTTTTATTGCTGAAGAAACCCGTGAATGGTTGGCGGCACTCGGTGTATCGAGTCTGAAAGACCTGATTGGCCGTACGGATCTGCTGGAAGTCTTGCCAGGTGAAACTGCAAAGCATGCACACCTTGATTTAAGCAAACTGCTAGAGTCGCATCCGGCAGCTGAAGGTAAAGCACAGTACTGTGAAGTTCAGGGCAATGCACCGTTTGATAAAGGTATTCTGGCTGAAAAAATGGTAGATAAGATTCTACCTGCGATTGAAGCGGGAACTGGCGGCGAATATAGTTTCACGATCGGTAACTGTGACCGCTCGATTGGCGCACGCCTGTCTGGTGAAATTGCGAAACGTTATGGCAACCTGAGCATGGAAGCCCATCCGGTGAAAGTTCACCTGAATGGTACTGCAGGCCAGTCACTGGGTGTCTGGAATGCGGGTGGTCTGCATATCAGCCTTGAAGGTGATGCCAATGACTATGTCGGTAAAGGCATGGCTGGCGGTCGTATCTCGATTTTCCCGCCAAAAGGTTCACCATTCCAGACACAAAATACTGCGATTATTGGGAATACCTGCTTGTATGGTGCGACTGGCGGTAAGTTATATGCCGCGGGTACAGCGGGCGAGCGTTTCGCGGTGCGTAACTCGGGTGCATTTGCTGTCATTGAAGGTGCAGGCGATCATTGCTGTGAATATATGACCGGCGGTATTGTTACGGTGTTGGGTAAAGTCGGACATAACTTCGGTGCGGGTATGACTGGTGGTTTTGCTTATGTACTTGATCTGGATAATGACTTCGTTGATCATTATAACCACGAACTGATTGAACTGAATCGTATTTCCACCGAAGCGATGGAAGAGCACAAAGCCTTCCTGGGTCGTATCCTGGATGAACATATTAAAGAAACGGGTAGTGCTTGGGCGTACAAGATCCGCCATGAGTTTGACTTCTACAGCCGCAAGTTCTGGTTGGTAAAACCAAAAGCAGCCAACTTGCAAACGCTGTTGAAAACCACTCAAGCTGATCCACAATAATTCCACTACTGCAGAAACATAGGCAGATGTAAGGCAACTGTGAACCCCTTACATCTCCCCACGGAGAGAGACATGGCAGAACGCCTGAATAATGACTTTCAATTCCTGGATGTCGCACGCCAAGACCCAGAGAAAAAAGAGATTGATGTCCGCAAAGCAGAATTTGTGGAAATTTATAAGCCTTATACAGCGGAAATTGCAGCCAATCAGACGCATCGCTGCCTAGGCTGTGGTAACCCGTACTGTGAGTGGAAATGTCCGGTACATAACTACATTCCAAACTGGTTAAAACTGGTGTCTGAAGGACGTCTGTTTCAGGCGGCTGAACTGTGTCATCAGACCAATACTTTACCGGAAGTCTGTGGCCGTGTCTGTCCGCAAGACCGTCTGTGTGAAGGGGCGTGTACCCTGAACGACGGTTTCGGTGCGGTGACGATCGGGAATGCAGAAAAATATATCAACGATACAGCTTTTGCTTTGGGCTGGCGTCCAGATATGTCCAATGTGCAATGGACCAATAAGAAAGTCGCAATCATTGGTGCAGGTCCTGCAGGACTTGGCTGTGCGGATATTCTGGTACGTAACGGGGTAAAGCCTGTAGTTTTTGACAAACGTCCAGAAATTGGTGGTTTGCTGACTTTCGGTATTCCAGAATTCAAAATGGAAAAAGACGTAATGAAGCGCCGCCGTGAAATTTTCACGGGCATGGGGGTGGAATTCCGTCTGAATACTGAGATTGGTACAGATGTGACCATCGACCAGTTACTTGCCGATTATGATGCGGTATTTATGGGTATGGGAACCTATACCTATATGAAAGGTGGTTTTGCCGGTGAAGATCTGGATGGTGTGTATGATGCACTAGATTTCCTGATTGCCAATGTCAATCGTTGCCAAGGCTGGGAAAAAGATCCGTCTGAATATATCAGTGTTGAAGGCAAGAAAGTCATCGTTTTAGGCGGTGGTGATACAGCTATGGACTGTAACCGTACCTCAATTCGTCAAGGTGCTGAATCGGTAGTTTGTGCTTACCGTCGTGATGAAGAAAACATGCCGGGTTCACGCCGTGAAGTGCAAAATGCGCGTGAAGAAGGGGTGAGTTTTCAGTTTAACCGTCAGCCGATCGAAGTTGTTGGTGAAAATGGTAAAGTGACTGGTGTGAAATTTATTACTACTCAGCTGGGTGAGCCGGACAGCCGCGGTCGCCGTAGTCCAGAGCCGATTCCAGGTTCAGAAGAAATTCTGCCGGCAGATGCAGTTCTGCTGGCTTTTGGTTTCCGTACCAGTCCAGCAGACTGGTTCACCGATGTAGAAATCAATCTGGATGGTTCAGGTCGTGTCGTTGCCGCTGAGCAGCAACAATACAAATTCCAGACTTCGAATCCAAAAATCTTTGCTGGTGGTGATATGGTTCGTGGTTCTGATCTTGTGGTAACCGCAATCTGGGAAGGCCGTCAGGCAGCTGAAGGTATCCTGGATTATCTGGATGTTTAACAGTTGAAAATTCACTGAAGTCATTCAAACAACCCGCTACGGCGGGTTTTTTATTTTTGGATATTGTCTAACTTAAAGAGAGGCCCTTAAAAAGATTATAAAAAGTAACAAAACTTTAGAAAATACTGTTTAAAATCAAATTAATTATATAAATATTAATAAAGAATTGAGGACAAGATATCATGCGTGTATTTAAACAATCTCTTATCGCCTTGATGCTGGCCAGTACGTTGACCCTGAGTGGTTGTGGTTATAACACCTTACAAGTCAAAGATGAAGCCGTTACGGCAGCTTGGTCCGAAGTACAAAACCAGTATCAGCGCCGTGCCGATTTGGTACCTAATCTGGTCAATGTAGTCAAAGGCTATGCCTCGCATGAAGAGCAGGTTTTAACCGAAGTGACTCAAGCACGTGCCAATGTTGCCGGTTTAAAAGTAGATCGTGAAGTACTGGAAGATCCCGAACTGTTTCAGCGCTATCAGGAAGCACAGGCGCAGATGACCAGTGCCTTGTCACGTCTTTTAGCTGTCACAGAGAATTATCCCGACCTGAAAGCCAACCAGCAGTTCCGTGATCTGCAGGTACAGCTGGAAGGGACTGAAAACCGGATTGCTGTGGCACGTAACCGTTATATTACGACAGTACAGGACTTTAACTCTTATGCACGTCAATTCCCGCAAGTGATGACTGCCAAAGTAATTGGTATGGATACCAAACCAAACTTTAGTGCCGAGCAAAGTGCCCAAAAAGCTCCAACGGTTTCCTTTGAATAATGACTGACTTGTAAATAAGCGAGAAATCAGATGTCTGAGATACTGCTGAAATACTGTGCTGGTTTGATTCTCATGTTGGGCATGGGAACGACAATGCTTGTTTCAGCAGAAACAGCCACGGCTACAGATGCTGAAGACGTCATTGTAGCCCGTGAAATCTTGCAGCCTAAAAATAATCAAAATACTCCAGCTCAAAATACAGAAACTGCAGCAGCATCACAGCCACAAATTGCCAATGACATGGCGGAAGGGCAGTTTCAGCGCGATTTACCCAGTCTGAATAAACCGGTCATTGATCAGGCCAATATACTTAGTCCCGCTGAAAAACAGCAATTCAGCCAGCGTATTTTGAAACTTTATAATGAAGGTAAAGGTCAAATTGGTGTCGTGATTGTTCCGACCACGGGGCAGGAAGACATTTTTGATTATTCCATGCGCGTTGCTGAAGCCTGGCAGCTCGGTTCGGCCAAACGCGACAATGGTTTATTGATGACCATTGCCATTAATGATCGCCGTATTCAGATCTTGACGGGCTATGGTCTGGAAGGGGTACTGCCCGATATCGTGGCAGGTCGGATTATTCATGACAAAATTACGCCATTTTTTAAGCAAGGTCAGTATGCGCAGGGCATTGATTCCGGACTAACCGAAATTGAACGTATTTTAAATTTAGATCCTGAAATTGCAGCACAGGCCGCGGATGAGTTGAAAGAGCGTCAGGAACAGGCTTATCAGGCCCAAAAAGCATCGCAAGCTACTTTTGGGAGTGTCATCTTTATTATTATTGCGGGTGTCATAGGTTCCATGATTTTTGGCAGGAAACTCAGTGCTGCGACTGCCGCAGTTGCAGGGACAGCTGCCGGTCTGGTCAATGGCATGGGTTTAATTGCCAGTTTAATGATTGGTGCCGGGGTATTCTTTTTATTGGTCACCTCGCTTGCCCAGCTGATTTTACATGCCTTTATGGCAGGTGGTGGCCGCGGCGGTAGTGGTCGTGGTGGTTTTGGGGGCGGCGGCTTCGGCGGTGGCGGTGGTGGATTTGGCGGGGGAGGAGCATCAGGCTCATGGTAACAACTACAAATACAACAGAAATTGTGACGCAACCCAAGCTGGAAGAACATGCGCAGCCGAGTGTTAAGCGCTGGTTAAAACATTTCTTTTATATGCCGGCAACCAAGCGTTTTTTTTCCAAGCAGGATCAGCATGCGATTGCCGTCGTGGTGGAAGAAGCCGAGCATGGGCATGTGGGGGAGATTCAGGTCGTCATTGAAGGTTGTTTGCCTTCACGATCTGCCTATTATCAAGATACCTTATGTCGTGCCCGGCAGTTATTTGCGGAAATTGGTGTTTGGGATACCGAATATAATAGTGGAGTACTCCTGTATTTGAATCTGTGTGAACATAAGGTTGAGATTGTGATTGATCGAGGAATTAAAGATGCAACGACCCAGCAAGTCTGGGATGAAATCTGCCAAAACATTATTCAACATCTCGCTCAGCATAAGTTTAAAGAAGGTGTCATTGAAGGAGTGAAGCAGATTGGGGAAGTACTAGATCAGTACTATGATCGTAAAATAGATGATTTAGAAAATGAATTGGGGAATAAACCGATTATATTGGGGTGATTTTGGTCAGCTAACTGACAAAATTTGTCAGTTAGTTACACAAAACAAAACACAATAATTACAAAAATAAAAATATTTTTTTAAAGTGCTGTTTTTTCTCCCAATTTTATTATAATAAAACTTGGCACAGTTAGTGCTACATATAAAATTAAGCTAAATGAGCTTTTTCTTTAAGCTTATAAATAAACAAAAAACATTTGTGGAGAATGTTATGAATACAGTACAAAAGGGTTTTACCCTTATTGATACTCCATAAGTGTCCATATAAAATGAACAATCCATAAGTAAGTCAATATGGACATAAAAATAATAAATTTGATATGAAGAATCAATATTATCTTTTTCTACTTTTTTCGATCTCCGTTTTTACTCATGCTCAAGAACTAGACTTAATTCAATATTCAAATATTTCATCAATTCCTCAAATTGTTTTGCATCCAAAAATCCAAACAGAACTTCAAACATTGTTAAAGCATGATTATCTAAAATTTCAATCTAATTTCGATAATTACTCAGCGCCCTATTTACTAAAAACAGATGAGGCTCTGTATTATGAAGGTCGGTCTGGAAGCAGTTTAGATGCTTCATCAGCGATTGTGTTTAAAGATGGGCGATTGTTTGCTGCCATTTATTATTCTACAACCAAGACATTAAAATATTTTAGTAATGATGCGAGTTGTTCAGAACAGTTATATCCTGCGATTCAAGTTTTTGCTCAGCAGCGTGAAATTCAAAATATTGAGTATGTGACAGCAAAAGCGGATAGCACTTTAAAATATCATCTTGGTTTGCCTGCTCAATGTGAGGCTTATATAGAAAAACTAAAGAAAGGAAAATCTAAACCAAGATGAAAAATCTATAATGGCTCAATGGAAATATACCCATACCACCAGTTAAAACACATTTTTTCTATTTTTTAAAATATCTAGGACGGCACTTTGTAACATTCCAGATACTCATTTTTATTTAGTAGATGATACGGGCATTATATAACCAATGCTATAAATAACTTGCACAAATTATGTTGTGTAACGTATGTAACAAGTTGAAATTTTTAAAAAATAGGATAACTAAAAATGCAACCGACTGAATTAAAACAATTACCAGACTGGTTATTAGAACAGTTACCCCAAATAACTGAACCAGCAATTTTATCACTGCGAGATACTAAACTTGTCGTCACTTACCCTGATCGTATGGAAGCAATTCACGAAAGCTTAAAAGACGTACAACACCAGATCCATCATGTCAAACCTACAGATTTACAGATTCTACCAGAGGTTTATCAATATTTTGGTGAGGATAAAGAGAATGGTTGCCTATTTTTTAAAACCTCTGAGCATCTTTCTAGTGGTTTGTTTTCCTACACCGATCAAAATAAATTTGAGCATTTACAATCTGCTTTACAGACTGCCTTTGAAAATGAGCAAGCATATCTCGCAAATCCAACGGACTTTTTAACTGCCTATCATTTTATTGATACACACCCAGCTTTTTGGACGGTTATTGGCGATGTACCATCATGGCATTGGAATACATGGGGGCATTGCCAAAATGTTTATCACGGCGCATATAATGATGAAGATGATGGGAAATTAGTGATTTATTTAGAGACTGGCTCACATCTCAATAAAGTAGAAGATGGTGGTAAATTATACCAAGAGCATTATCATGATTATCGTTTAGATGTTTGGGCAGATACGTTTGAACTGGCGTTTATCAAGTTGGCGGCAATGGTGTATAAGTTTTTTGACCATCAAGGTGTTGAGCGCCTAAATGTGCCACATATAAAACCAGCATGGGTTCTGGAGCTTGAAGAACGAATTGCAGAATTTAAAAAATGGAAAGATGAGGAGCTGTGAGTATTCACTATTAGGTGGCGTCCACGAGTTGTTAAAGTATGTCGCTTAAAACATCTGCCAGCTTTTGCCCACTCTTACGATCAATTAAACGTGCTGACATACCAAATTCAGTTGGACCACTGTAATCAGCTAAAAGAGTATCTCCAATAAACAAAATGTCTTTGGCATGACATTGTAATTTATCAATTAAATATTGATAAATTTGTGACTCTGGTTTAATTGCTCCAACCTCATAACTCCAAGCATAAGCATCAAGAGAAGGTAAAAATGAAGAAACAACTTTTCCATATGGCATCGCTAAATTTGAGCATACTGCCAATCTGAATCCTAGTTTTTTTAATTCTTCCAAAGTTGATAAGGTATCTTCATACAGTCTAATAGAGCGTAACTCTTCATCTAAATCATGCCCAAGTTCTTGCAGAAATTGGTCTGGAATATTTACTGCTAATCGCTTTGTAAGCTCTGCCAAATTCAAATTGTGGGACATAATAAATTTGGCATCATCAGGTTTTGGTTGTCGCCCATTTTCTTTTAGCCATTTCATTAATTTTCTATATGGGGAACGTCTTTCCTCTATTTTTACAAGTGTACCAAACACGTCAAAAATAATGACTGAAGGCTCAATATGGCCTGCTTTTATAAATAATTCCATATTTTTACAACCAATTAAATTGAATTTCACTTTTTGTTGAGATTACCATAAGAGCATTGCTATAAAAATTAAGGGAGATATTTGATATCTCCCTTTGATTATTTTATTCACTGAAATTTGCAAACATAATTTTAGGAAAATTTTTCATAAAGTGGCGTCTAACATGATTGAAGTCACTGAGATCATGTTGATTTTTTTCAAAATAATTCACCCAGGCTAAAGTCGCATCTTGGTCATTTAAGTTGGGATTAACATTCAGAAACAAAGCTAAATCAAATGTACGGTCAATATTAAACTCTTTGATTAGTGCAACAGCAGTTGAACGAACTTCCTCTGAAACAGAGAATTTTGGAGAAAAGTAGTTATTCATAGCTGAACTTCCTTAAAAAACTATATAATGAAATTTAGAACGGCTAAGTTGTTTTTTAATAAAACAACATAACCTGCTGTAGGTTAAATTATCATGATAAAAGTTATTTATCAAGTTGAATTAACCTGCTGTAGGTTATTTTTTTAATTTAAAGGTTGTTATGATTAGATGTAGGTTGTCAAATTTGATGGGTGAGCGAAAAATTTTAAAGTTAAGTGAGGTAGCTCAAGCGACTGGTATTAATCGTAATACGCTCACAAGTCTTTACTATGATCGTGCAGTACGAATTGAACTTTCAGTCGCTGATACCTTATGTAAATATTTTAATTGTAATATGCAAGATTTATTTGAATACAGTGAAGACTCGTAAAGCAGGGAGCTAAGTGGTTCATAATCTATTGATAAATTTAAAAATAATATAGAGTCAGCAAAGTTTTATGTTAGTGATAGCTTAAATTTTGATTGATATATTTTTTTGCTAAAAATCTAGCATAAACTCTACCTAGACAAAAAATTACAAGGCATAAAATTAATGTTGACATTAATGGGATCAAAGGCTCCATTAAATTATGTTTCTGAAATATAATACCCGCAAAATTTGGTAAACGTCCCATAATGAAATAAAATCCACCAATTACTAAGGCAAAGATTACCCAACAAATCGCGATAGCATGTTTTTGATAGCGAAAAAATGTCTGATTACGGAATGATGAGATACATTGATTACAATAAGGAAACCTCTGATAGTCTTCATAAGAAAGCATCCCATCACCATTTTTACATGGTAATGAGTGATTAATTGTTAAATTGCCGCCACATACATTGCCTGTATTTGAATGACCGACAGAAACAGAATTATTTGTCATAAGAATCCTAGCTATTTATTTAAGAGTTATATCTCTTCCTGCAACATTCCCAGTATTTGAGTCACCGACCGTAACAATATTACCCTTAGGTGGTTCTGGAGTATTTTGAGTTAATAACCCAGCCAAGATATGTCTTTGTACAGTTTCTGGTGCTTGCCGAAATAATTCAATCAGCACTTTTTCTTGTGTTGCCAGACTTAAAGACTCTCTTTTTCCTGTTAAAACGTAATTAATATCAAAGCCTAATTCCGTAAGTTTAGCAAGATACTCTGCATCTGGAGAGCGTTTGCCATTTTCATAATTAGACTGTGTAGGAATTGCTACACCAACAAATTCAGCTACATCTTTTGCTTTTAAATTCAACCTATTACGTTCTTCTGTTAAAAAAATCTTATTCATTTGAGTAAATCCTGTTGATTTTGGTTAATCGAACGATTAATATTAATTTGTTAGCGATACTAACATAGTGTAACACGCTCGAGAAAATCATGAACTAACACGCAAGGGTAAACGATATGAAAGGAAAGCCATTCTTGGTTCGGCTACCGAATCCTGAAATTCGTGAGGCTTATCAACGATATTGTTCAGATCATTTAAGAAGTCTTGATGCACAGTCTTCAGTACTGATTATGAGAGAACTTAAAATCCAAGGCTATTTGAATGATTTGTCAAGTATAAATCAAAAAACGCTACAAAAGAGATAGATGCTGTGGGCTAAATTTTAAAAGTAATTATTTTCATTCGGCAAAAAGTATAAAAGCCCATGCGGGAACATGAGCTCTTATAGATTGTCTTGATTGGTGTCCAGACAATCCCATTTTGATGAATAGGGGCATTTTTGTCAATCCTATATCAAGGTCACTTTTTGCCTGTTTTTTAATAAACAGGAGGCTCAAAATGAGCACTAAACTTAAAAATGGTCAGTCACGCTACCAATCGAAAGCCAAAGTTGTGACCATCAAAAAATTTCAGTTATTGACGTTGGTTAAGGCAACTCATTGTTTCAATGATGCCAATTTCGAAAATTATGGCGATGCGTACCTTGAATTTCCTGTAATTATTCAGGGAGATGGTAGTCCGTCAGAAATTTTTAATCTGTACTTGCTGAAAAAATTACAGCAAACAATACAGTATGATTTTAAAACTTTTGCATCTATTGCACACCAGCTTGTGGATTTTCAGCGCTTTTTAGAAGATGAACAGCTGGACTGTTTGAAATTTCATAAGCTAAAACAGTTGAATGCGATTTTTCAATATCGCACTCGTCTTATAGAGCAAGCGAATGCAGGTCTAATTTCAGCTCGCTCTGCAAGTAATCGAATTAATGCGGTAGTGAATTTTTATCGATTTCTGGTTACAGAAGACTTAGTTGATCATCAGCGTTATGGCATACCGTTTAAAGACGTCTACAAATATATTGCGGTGGATAATGAGTTTGGCGCACGTAGAAAAATGGCAATTAAGTCGCATGATCTTGCGATTCATGTTCCAGCCAAAGCGCCAAATTCTGAAGCGATTGTGGATGGTGGTGAATTAAGCCCTCTCAGCGTTGAATCGCAAACCGTCATATTAAAAGCACTGCAAAAATCATCACGTGAATATCAGCTGATGTTCTATCTAGCATTATTCACAGGTGCTCGTTTGCAAACGATTTGTACTTTACGAATCAGATGTTTACTTAATCGTGAGTCTGATAGTTATGGCTTTATCCGTCTGCCGGTTGGAGCTGGAACAGGTATTGATACTAAATTTCAAAAGCCGATGACACTTTTGATCCCTAATTGGTTAGCACAAGATCTTAAAATCTATATCAATAGTGAGCAAGCACGCCAGCGTAGAAACAAGTCAAATTATGGCGACTCGGATGAAAACTATGTCTTTCTCACAAAGCTTGGTACACCTTTTTACACAAGCAAAGCTGAACAGCAGGAGTTGACCGAAAAGATCAAAGCATCTGACTCCTTTGAGACTCGGCTTAAAATCTATGAAGGTGAGGCAGTACGCAGTTATTTAAAAATGGTGTTATTGCCTGAAATTCGTCTGATTGATCCACAATTTAAAAGTTTCAAATTCCACGACTTACGTGCCAGTTTTGGGATGAATCTGCTGGAAAGTCAGTTACAGCATCTACCTGAAGGGCATTCTGCTATGACCGCTGTTGAGTATGTGCAAGCTCGGATGGGACATCGCAACATCAGTACGACTTTACAATATTTGAATTACAAATCTCGCTTACAGTGGCGCAGTAAAATTCAGCATGAGTATGAGTCTAGCTTGATGAAATACGTCAAGTCCTCTGTGGATTTAGCAGGAGATTTGTCATGAATTTTATTCGTACTCCATTGTTTGTACATATCACTGATATTCATAAACAGATTACTGAGCATGAGCGTTTAATACTCGTGCTCAAAGATAAAACGGCCTCATTTTCTTTTAGAACTTTAGATATTGGTACATTCTTTTTTGCTAAAAGAGCATGTTCTTCCGATATATCAGACAATGAGCTTGTCGCTTCTTTTGATGAAAAAAGACGCTATTTTTTAAAATATTTTACAGATTATCTACTGCAAATGGATGGATCGGACCTATCAAAAGGGTTGTTCTATTCCATCATCAAGATGTTTTTGGATTGGATTGATCAACAAAAGAAAATTTTTGATTTATCCGATAAGGACAGCATGATCGATGCCTATCGTCGCTATAGTAAATCTCTGGTTGATCGGACTTTGCTTGCGGACACTGATGAAGATAACTTGGCTGCGCATACCGCAAAGCAGTATCAGCGTTATGTTGCAAAACTGATTGCATATGTATTTGATTGTCATGAAATTGATATTTCTAGTCAAGCGATGCAAGTACAAGCACAGCGTTATGATGTTCCTGTTTTACCGATTGCACAGGAAGATCATCAGAAGACGTATGCAACTTTGTTGAATGTCTTTCTTGAAATTTATCGTATTGTGATGCAAGGCGCAGATTTTCCAGCACATTTTCAGTCCGTGGATCAGAAAGAGTTCTATTTTTACTCAGGTTTTCATCATCAAACTGAAAAACAACATATTCAGTTTGATATGCACAGCTATTTATCTAAATATTCAGCTATTCCAGCCCTTTCCAAAATGCTGGCTGATTTTGAGTTAGGAGAAGATAGTGAGCATCGAAAACGTGTACGTGAAAATCGTAATCAAGCGATTCGTAAACTTGAAGAGCGTAATAAAGACAAGCGACATTTAGAGCGTACAAGACTTGCCTCCTATGGTCTTGCCATTGGCATGCTGTTATTTATTGCGCAAACTGGTGCAAATCTAGACACTGCTCAACAGTTACAACTTGATACGATGGAAATCCTACCAAGTACCCAAGGGCGCAGGTTTTCAGGAACAAAAAGCCGTGCAGGTGACAAAATAGTACGACCAGAATTTGGGGTGAAATTTGAACCTGTTTTTAGACAAATTTTAGAACTTCGAGCATGGTATATCCAAGATGAAACCTGTATTTTTGTCTTTCCACAACGTAATGAAATTCAAAGACTTGTGCCGATTGGGAATGGTAAGTTGCAATTACTCAAAAGCTTTTTACAACGCATTTTCCCTCAAATGGTTTGGATTACTCCACAACAGTGGCGTAAGCATAAAAGCAGTCAATATGTTGAGTTAAGCGATGGTGATCTACTGCTTGAAGCTGAAGTTATGGGTCACTCACTCGATACTGCACGACAAAATTATAGTCGAACATCATTTAAAGATGCAGCTCAGCAAATTTCACAGTTTTTTAATGAGCTGAGAGAAGTTGCAGTCGCACAAACTCGAACGCTTGAACGAATTGCGGTGCAAACGCTAGATGAGCCTGTTGATGTTCAAACCTTGCCTGTCGGTGCATGTGTTACAGCAACGCCACAGCCTGAAAAAGCACTCGGTTTTACTGAAAAAGCTCCAACGCCAAACTGCCAGCAATTTGAGCATTGCTTGTTCTGTCAGCACTATGCAATCCATGCCGATGATGCTGATATTCGTAAGCTTTTATCACTGAAAAGTCTACTCGGTTATGTCAAACAAAAAGCCACGAATCTAGTCAAATGGGAGCAACAATTTGGTGTGGTTTTACATCGGATTGATGAAGTGTTGAATGAATTATCAACTTCGTATCAAGATTTAAAAGAACGGATTTTAAGTATTCAGGATGAAGTGGAAAGTGGTGATCTAGATGCGTATTGGTTCAATCATTTTGAGCTTTTAATTGATTTGGGGTGGATCGCATGAGTTCATTTAATTCGTATTTGTATGCCAGTGGCGTTGCTGAGCAGTTTTTACCAGATGAATATCGTTTGGAGAATAATCAGCTGACTGTTCCCTCATCTTTTATTCTATCCCGAATGCCAAATGGAGCAACATTGTCTAAATACGGAGATCAGGTTTGGGACTTTTCACCGTATATGCCGAACTGCCATTGTAGATTAAATTTTAATACATGGCTTCACAGTGCACGTGAAGATGATTTTCTCTTCTGTCAAATTCGCACCGAAATGAAAAAAATTGTTTTTGCGCTGTTATACGTCAAAACAGGTAAGCCGATTATCAAAAGTATTGAAAATCGATTTACTGTGCTACGACATTTAGCTGCAATTGCATATCGAAATGGCTGTACTTTACAGCAACTTTTTACAGATGTAGTCTATATTACAAAATTACAAGAAGCGTATATGGGATTCAGTTTTAGAATTGCTTCATGTCTCAAAGCTTTGTTGAAAGATTGCTTTTCTATACAGCAGCAATACCCTGACCTTATTCCTGCATTTAATGTCTATAAGCCAATTTTGCATCTGGAAAAAGTCATTGCCAAATTGCGGTTACAATCCAACAAAATTGGACCGCAAACCAAACTTATTCCTTCTAGAATTTATATAAATTTAATCAATGGGTTGTCGGAAAAACTAACAGAATTTAATCAAAATGCATCAGCACTTCTGAAATGGTTTCAGCGCAAGCAGCAGGATGCAAATTTTGCTTTGATGCCGACAGAATTTAAGCGTAAAAAAAATGCGGTAAGTTTTGCTGATGCTCGAGATTTGCTTGGTTTAACTGATTTTTTTGAAAATAATAATATTAAAAAACACGCGAATTTAACTCGCTATATCACGTTAATTCAAGGTATAGCAAAGCTTTGGATTCACTTATTTTCAGGTATGCGTGACAATGAAGTGAATCAACTGTCTTATGACTGCTATCAAACTGTTCAGAGTAATGAGCATGTTGTGCATGTATTGATGGGTTATTCCTCTAAACTGCATGGCGGTGGTAATAAATCGACATATTGGATCACGTTTGAAGATATTAAGTCTGGTGTTAATGCTGCGCAAAGTATTGGGGAGATCTATGCATTGCTTAATCCACATTATGATTTTTCTAATCCGTCGGAATATCCCTTATTTCCAACAAGATTTTCTCAAAAATATCGACATAAAAAAAATCTGAATATCGAGAAGGAAACGGATTATGTATCACACTTTAACGGAGCACCTATTCGTTCATATTCGAGTTTTAATCATTACATATCTCGAATCCTGTCTGTTGTTGGTGATGATCTACGAATTTGTGAAGAGGATTTGGCGGAATTAGAAGCTTTCGATGGTTTCCGCAACTGGCGTGAAGAAAAAGACTGTCAAATTGGTCAATATTGGAATATTTGTACCCATCAATTCAGGCGCTCACTGGCTGTGTATGGTGCTCGTTCAGGTGTTATTAGTTTAGGGGCTTTGTCAGTTCAATATAAGCATTTAACCGAAGCAATGACTTTGTATTATCGAGATAATGCTACATTTGCTCCAAATATTTTAGCCGGTGATAGCCAAAAGGAATTTATTCAAGAGCTGGAATATCAGCGTTTAGTGCATTCTTATGCGCAATTTGAAGAGGGTGTGATTAATAGCTCTAGTAAGCTATTTGGTGGTGCAGGAACCTACTTACAGTTGCAAAAAGACCGTGAGCAGTTATTGAAAGTTTTTCCAGATCGGGATGAAACGATTAAGCGCATGAAGAGGGGTGAAATTGCCTATAAGCCAAGTCTATTTGGTGCCTGTACCAACCCTGATTCTTGCGAAAAAATTTCGTTTACTGCGATTACCAGTTGTTTGAGTTGTGCCCATGCTGTGTTTGATGCAACAAGTGCTGAAAAAATGCAAAAAGCGGTTCAGCGGCTACAACGGCAGCGAGATATGCAAGTACAGAACAGTCTGCTATACGCGCAAATGGACAGTGAGATTTTGGCTTTAAACAAAATGATTCAAAAAATTAAAACGATTAATATTGAGGTGTAAAATATGAGTGCACTTAATGATTATTACGCTGCTTTAGAGCGATTAAAAGCCAACAAACCGATTGTTCTACCGAAAGGCTCTGCCATTAATAACGATACGGTTGCAATGGAAGCTGGGCGTAAACGAGGCTCGATTAAGAAGAGCCGTCATGCTGCATTAATTGAGGCAATTGAGCAAGCAGCACAGGCAGCAGGGCAAAATCTTCTTTCGCCTGCCCAGCAAATTGAGCAAGCGAAAACTAAGACCAAAGCGGTGAAAAGTGATTATGAGCAGCTGAAAGAAGATTATGAAATACTGCTGGAAAAGTGCAATTCGTTGTTGCTGGAAAATTTTGAGTTGAGGCAGAAAAGTTAAGTTTATCTTGGAAATGTCCTATGCCACATGCATAGGACATTGAAAGTTCTATTGGATGGGCATTTTAAAATCAATTATTTTATATATTTTTTGATTGTTTTTGAATTTTTGGTCAATAAGTGCTGCGGTTTTTGTATCAACCATTATCAGGGCCTCAATAGGCTTTTGTGTTTGATAATGTAAGTAACGTAATACTGAGAAACGATGATTGCCATCAACAATAGATAGTTTTAACTGATTTTTTCGATAAGCAATTCGGTCATATATCATGCAAATTGGCGACAGAGGTATTTTTTTATTTGACCATGCATCAATGACTTTGGCAATTTTATAATCATCATGCCCTAAACCGTCGCGCTCAATATTATCATTAGTCTCCCAGAAGCATTGAATATCGTAGCATTCAGGGAAATCAATGATTTCCCACAGTAATTCAAAACATATTTTATATACAATAAGCCCATTTTGAATTATTTGATTATCAAAAGAGCAATATTTTTGTTCTACAGCCTCAATAATAGTTTTTTGATTAACACTTATCCATAGTGGTGAAAAATGAGGAAAATCTTTTTTGAATTGTTCAATTAATGCTTCAGCCATTGATGCTCAAACCTTATATATCCATCTTTTTGAAAAGATAAAATGGTAAATTTCTAATAATCATCATAATAATTCCCCATTTTTTAGGTGTGTAAACAGTTTTTTTGCCCTTTTCTATAGCATGAACGATATCTTGAGCGACCTGTTCAGGAGATGCGAGCTTTCCTTTGCCTATTATGCCTGCTGTCATAGGCGTTGCCGTTGGTCCAGGCTTAATGAGCGTTGCAGTGACCTTTGAGTTCATTAAAGCCAAGCGGTGTTGTAAACCTTGTAAATAAGTATCAATGAATGCCTTTGATGCACCATATATGTAATTAGATTTGCGCCCACGATCTCCTGCGACGGACCCAATCACGGCAAGTTTACCGTGATTATGCTCAATCATGCATTGAGTAATTGCTTCAGCAAATAAAACAGGTGAAATTGCATTTATTTCAATGGCTTCTTTACATAAACTAATATTAGTCTGGCACTGTTCTTGGTTAGGTAAATTACCATGTGCAATCAACGCGATATCTATAGCAGCTTGTTGATTTAATGTTTGAATGCAAGCCTGAATAGTCTGAGCATCTAAGAAGCTCACCAATTGTGTTTCAATATTTGCATTGGGATAACGGACTTGAAGATCATTTTTCACGCGTTGTAATTTTTCAGCATCACGTCCTAATAAAATCAACTCACATGGCTTTTGTAACCAAACCCTTGCACAATGTTCAGCAATAGTAGACGTTCCACCTACAATTAGAATTCTTAATTTGTTTGACATGTACTATACACCTAATAGACGACGAGACATATTTGAGCTGATACCAGGGTCTCGGTATTTCATAAATTCTTGAATACGTGGATATCCTGCTTCAAACAAAGTTTTAGGCATACGAGCATCTTTGGCTAAGTAAAGTCGCCCTCGTGCTTCTTGAACAATATGATCTAATTCATTGAATAGATTTAATGTGCTTTCACCGCGATTAGGAAAATCCAAAGCAAGGGTGACTCCTGGCTGAGGAAAGCTTAATAATCCCCCCGATTTACGATTTCCAAAAGTCTTTAATACAGCTAAAAATGAACCTTCACCAGACTTTTTAATCATTTTTAGCATTTCTTGAGTTGCTTCCAGACCTACCTCGCGTGGTACAACACTTTGATATTGATAAAATCCGAGAGGACCATACATTTTGTTCCAGGCATGTATTGAATCTAATGGATAAAAAAAAGGTTCATAATGCACTAATTGATTACGCTTTTTTAAAGCATTTTTATGAAAATAAGCGAAGTTAAATATTGGGAGACTAATTTTATTGACTAAAGAAATAGGCGGTGTAAAAGGAAAAGTTTTATCCTTAAGCTTTGGCGCTGATTGATTTTGTATTTGTGCCAGATTACCGCGAATAAAAAGCCCTTTTGTTGATGAGCTATTGATACAATCAATCCAAGATACTGTATGTTCCCAATCAGCTTCAGATGAATCGGCTAAGCTAAAAAATTCTTGCAAGCTATAATAAGGGATAGTTTCTGATTGTATCCATGGTCCGTTGACTGACCGCAATTGTAATTTTGCTTCTAAGATCAATCCTGTTAACCCAATACCGCCAAGCGTGGCATAGAACCATTCAGATTTTTCATGATGTGAACATTCAATAATTTCACCATCAGTCCGTAACAGTGTTATAGATAAAACATGAGCGCCAAAAGAGCCAAAGGCATGATGGTTTTTTCCATGAACATCATTACTGATTGCACCACCGACAGTGATCATCTGTGTACCAGGTGTTACAGGTAACATCCATCCCTGCGGGACAAGTGTACGATGAATATCTTGTAAAGTTGCACCAGCCTCACAATGTAGTACACCAGTTTCAATATTAAATGATATTAAATGGTTTAATGTAGTCGTATGCCACAGATTACCTTGCGTATTTAAGGCCACATCACCATAACTGCGCCCCATACCGTAAGCTACACCAGGAAGATGCTGTTTGAGTTGTTGGATAGCTTGATTCGGGGTTTGAAAGCTAATGATATCATGCTCTGTATTAGAAAGCCGCCCCCATGTTTGGATTGTAGCCATATATCCTCATACCGCTCGAAATACATATCGTTTGTCTAAAGAATATTTGCATACATAGCCAATCATCAGACCAATTACTCCTCCCAAATAGCGCATTTCTTTAGTTTCAAAAATATACTGAAATCCAAATTCAAATCCCCAGAAGATCATTGTGGTGATAACACCCATAACGGTATACAAGAAAAAGACTTGTCGATTGTGTCCTGCATTTTCTGTCCTATATTGAAAAATATATTTTTTATCTAAAATATATTTGACGACAAGCCCAAAGCCAGTCCCCATGATGATTGAAATTAAGATTGAAAAATCACCAGAGTACAAATAATTACAAATAACTTGTGCTAAAATGTTGCATAGCGTAGCAACTATCGCAAATGCTGTATAGAGCATTGCAAGCCTAAACGAATCAATCATTTAAAATTTTAATAGCGTTGTAAATTAAATGCATGATATAGCACAAAAAAGGAAATTTCTAGGGGAAATGCAAGGGCTGATTAAGTTAGTTAGACCAAAGCAATGGGTTAAAAACAGTTTTGTTTTTGCACCTTTAATTTTTGCGGGTGAGTTTTTACACCCTGATTCTGTTTACTCTACTTTATTGGCGGCTTTTCTTTTTTGTATAGCTGCATCTGCTGTCTATATAGTGAATGATCTCAAAGATATAGAAAAAGATCGTATACATCCTGAAAAATCCAAAAAGCGACCTTTAGCCTCTGGCCAAGTTAGTCCTCAAAGTGCAATTATTTTATTGATATTACTCTATATTGTACTTATCAGTTTTTGGACTGTGGTTCCAAACGTCATTTATGTGATTTTCATTTATTTAGCTTTAAATTGGGCCTATACGTTCAAATTAAAACATGAACCCGTTATTGAAATTTTTATTGTGGCTTTTGGTTTTGTGCTGAGAGTTTATGCTGGTGCAATGGCACTTACTGTTCCTGTTTCGCATTGGATGTTTATTACAACACTGAGTATTTCATTGTATTTGGCATCTATTAAAAGACGTCAAGAGTTATTACAAAGCGGATCACAAAGTCGAGGGGTTCTTGCGTATTATTCAGTAACATTAATTGATCGCTTTGCTGAAATGTCAGCTGTTACAGCTGTAGTCTTTTATAGTCTTTATGTTATGGCAGAACAACCAAATTTAGTGATTACTGTTCCATTAGTTATTTTTGGTTTGTTTCGATATTGGTATATTGTCGAAACTTTAAAAGGTGGTGAGTCCCCCACAGATGTAATTATTCAGGATAAACAAATACTAATGACTATATTAGTCTGGATAGGATGTTGCATTTGGGCTCTACTCCCAACCTCACTTTGAGTATTTTGTATGAACACTTATATGTATCTGATCACACCATTTTTTGCGTGGTTAGTCTGCGGAATAACCAAATTTCTCATAAATTGTATCAAAGAAAAACGTTTAGCATTCGATCTTATTGGTTATGGTGGGATGCCAAGTAACCACAGTACTATTGTGAGTAGTATGGTCAGTTTTATTGCTTTTAAAGAGGGAATAGATACACCAGCCTTTGGTGTTGCACTAACTGTAGCTTTTATCGTAATTTTAGATGCCAATAGCTTGCGTAAACAAGTAGGAAAACATGCCCAAGCGATTAATCAGCTTAAACATTATCAAGGTGAAAAACTAAGGGAACGTGTTGGGCATAGTAAGTTGGAAATTCTATGTGGTATTCTTCTAGGTTGCTATATTGGGATGATTATTAGTTTTTTTTGATAATGTAGATTTAGTATGACTAAAGGTTTTTTAGATGCACGTGAGCGTCATAAGGATGATTCAGTAAATTTATATAGTTTTTATTAAGCGCTTAATTTAAAAATCATTAATGAAGGCATATAAAATAAACTTATGCAAAATACATTATAATGGATGAATAGATTTTGAAAAAACTTAGCCTAATCCCATTAGGAATATCTGCAATAATAATTTTTTATACATTGAGTTTAATGAATTATATTCCAGTTTTTACACTAGATGATGCATATATCGTACAATATAGTGTACATCAAATAATAGATTCATCACATGAAAATATTTTCCTTGGTTCAAATGAAAATTCAGGATTAACAAGCCTCATACATGTTAGTATTGTAACATTATTTTCATATTTTATTAATGTGAATTGGGCTCATTTTTTTGTTGCTAGTATTTGTTTTTTTTTATTTTTACAAGTTATTTTCCTTTATGCCCAAAAAGTCAAATTAGATAATCTTTCTACTATCTTAATCATAATTATAGCTGCTTTTTCTGGATTCATACTTGAACAATTTTTTAATGGTTTAGAAACAGGTCTTTTGATTTTTACAATTACAACAGTACTTTTTTTATTTAGAAAGCCTTCTCCTGAAAATATATTATCATTACCAATTTTAACTATACTACCATTTATAAGGCCTGAATTAGTATTTCTTAGTGCTATATTATTTGTGCGTTTTATATATTTTTCATTAAGAAATAAGCAATATGATATTCTTTTCAAGGGCTTAATAACACTTATAATATCAGCATTTTTAGTAATATCATATTCTATTTTTATGACAAAAGGAGTACTACCAAATACAGCAAATGCTAAGAAGTTTTTTTTTGCAGAAGCATGTAAATCATTTGACGAGCGAAAATTTTTTTTAATATCTGGAGTTTTGAAATATTTATCTAGTTTAGGTATTGCTTCCTTAGGTTTTCTTTTTATAATTTTTACGCGTTATAGAAATGTTTTTTTAGCATTCATACTATGTTTTTACACATTGTATTTTTACGAATTACCAGGTGGTATTCATCATAATTTTTATCGGTATCAATATGTTTTTTATGCCTTCGCTATTGTTGGTTTTATAGAGTTTTGCGCTCTAAAACATATACCTAAGATAAACAGATATCTTTTTATTTGTACTATATTTGTGATTTTTAGTATAAATAAAAATTTTGAGCAATTCTATAATTCTTTAAAATTCACACAGAATGAGAATATTACAGTTGGCGCATGGGTTAAAAATAATCTTACCAAAAGTGATACTATTTTAATACATGATGCTGGGTATATTTCAATGGTCAGTCCAAGTAAGTTAGTAGATTTGGTTGGTTTAAAAACATCTGCATCAATTGAAATTAATAAAAATACTCGATTTTTAAATTGTGGGAATGATCCTAGAGCAATAGATGCTATTGCTACAAATTACAAAGTTACCCATTTTATTGTTTTAGATGGTTGGGATAGGATATTTCAGCTCACCAATTCGCTAAAATATATGGGATGGAATGTAACACGAGTTGATGACTTAAGGGGAAATTCTGCCTATAAAGTTTATAAAATCTCAAAATAATATAAATCAGGCATTGTCAATATGAAGAATAACTTTTATCTAGTAACGTCACTTACCACGGTCTAAGATTCACTATGGCAATAACTTTTCCTGTTTGCTTATGCAGTAAAACGGTCATATCTAACTCATTTGCTTTTAATGGAACGAATGAATCGGCATCTGGATATCTTTTAAGAGTCTGCTGAACTAAATTAGCATTATTAAATTGGACCAAAAGTTTTGCATCCTGTATATTCTTTTGTAATTCCGTATTTACTTCTTTAAAATCGGTGTAATATTTCGGTTTTTGTGCTAGAGAAACACCACCTAGAATGTCCTCAAACATTTCATTAGAACGTGTATTAAGATTATTACTCAATTGGCTTCCAACAATTTTAGGTCCAAACCAAGATGGGGATTTATATTCTTCCTGAATGTTATCAAAGTCTTTATATATAAGCTCATTATTACGGACCAATTCAAAGCGATCTATACTATATACTAACCATGCAGGACGACCTTGAGCAATAGTATATACACCATACCCCATAGCAATGACTTGAAGTATACAGATAAAACTAAGATCTCTTCTAAAAACTTTTAAATTATCTTTATATACAATTAAACCAAGTATGGGACCAATGACTATATCTATAGCCAGCATCATTAAAAACAAATGAGTGACTCCTGTTGCTGTAGCTAAAGGAGTAGGATACCAAACCAAAAAAACTATCAGAATAATAACTAAACCAACAAATAATGAAAGTACCAAGTGAAAAGAAAAAAAATTATATCTTCTATGAATTTTCATTGTATCTGGTCCCGATTTTAAATATTGGTAATTAAACAGACTTATTTTACAATAAGCAGCACACTCTCTGTATTTCTCCCACAAAGAAAAATACAGAATACTTATAAAAGAAGTCCAATATTTAAGTTATTACAATAAAAATCATTCTTCTAAAATTATTCAGTCAACATTTTTTCCAATTCTCTAACATTTGGATGATTAGGATCAACTTTTTGTACAATTTTCAAGATTGCTATAGCTTGCTTTTTATCATCTTTAATCAAGAAGTACGCTTGAGCAAGTTGAACATTAACCTCTATAAAACTTCTGTTCATTTGCGTATCTTTATATATTGGTAAACCAAACTTATTGGTAGGGTATGCAACTAATACGCCTCTTAGGTATGGAATTGCTTCAGAATCATGTTTCTGTATCAAATATGTACCATAGAACAGTTGCGTACTTAGTTCAAATCCTTGTTCTTTGTATTTTTTACTTTTCATTATTTTACTAAACTCTTTTTCTAAAATATCCAGTCTATTTAGAGAAAGTAATTCTTTAAAGTAATGCTCACGAGCATAAGATTCAGGAAATTTTATATACTGCCATCCCCACAATGTTAAATTATTTTTCCATAGAGGAACAGTTACAAATAAAGACCAGATAGACAATATCAACCATAAACATATTATAGTGTATTTAAAAAATTTTTCTTGTAATTTTACTAAATTATAATTTAATGTAGCTAGTGAAATTAATAGAAAAAACAAAGGAAAATATAAAAATCTATCCTGTATTGTTCCTCCAGAAAAAATTGGAATAATTTGTATAACTAGTGATAAACAAATAAAAAACAAAGTGAAAAATATAGAAAATTTATTTTTATTATATAATCCATATACTACTGCTAATAGCATAATTATTGAAATAAAGGGGTATATATACCATTTTGTGGTGTGTATTGTATTCTGATCAAAAGGATGGATAGGTCCTATATTAAAAAAAGGAAATATAGCATGTAGTGTATATTCGGTAATAAGGTAGAGAACTAAAATAACTCTATTTAATGGTTTGTAATCAAGCAAATAATTTAATTGATTATTCACAATTAAAGCATGGGGTAAAGCTTCAACTCGCAGAACATAGTAAATTAAAAAAACACTAATCATACCTAGAAGTAAAAATTTATTTTCTAAAATTGTATGTTTTACAGATATAAGCCAATTTTTGTTATCATCTAAAGCAGAAAAAAGAAAAAATACTATCGGTAATATGAGTACTGCTGAATCTTTGCTGAGTAAGGCACAAAACCATGTAAAAAGCCCTAAAGTAATAAAAGCTTTATTATTTTTATACTGAATAAAAAGAATCAAGGAAATAAAACTAAAAAAAGCAGCTAATAAATCAAAACGCCCAGCAATCCAAGCAACTGTTTCAATCTGAGTAGGATGAATTGCGTAAACTAAAGCAATCAATAAAGCCTTGTAGCTACTATAGGTAATATTAATCTTAGCTAAAAGTATTCTAGCTAAATGATAAGCAAGTATAATATTTGCTAAATGAATTAATAGATTTGTAATATGAAAAATGGTTGGGTTCAATCCAAAAAATTTTATTTCATAAATATAAGTTGAAAAAACCAAAGGACGAAAATAAGAAGCGTGAGGTAATACAGACCGAGATACTGCTTCCCAAGACCATACTCCCTGAGTATAGGTATCTTGCTCAAAAAAAAATATTTTATCATCCCAAACAAAATCTGCATTTAAAACAGGAGAATATAAAAAAAAAGTTAACAATAAAATGCAAATTAATAAAATAATTTTTTTATATTTTTGAAAAAAAATCATTATTTATCCTCATAAAAAAACGAACCGCAAAATTGCGGTTCGTTTTATACAATCTATTAACGGCAATTTGCTGGTAAATATTTCTTAGGAATTGTTGAATCTGTACATTTCCAGTCTAAAACACCTTGAGTACTCGAATTAGCTGTCGGAGTTAGAATATAATTACCTGAAGCAGTTGTAGGTAAACCTTTACCTGCTGTATTACCAGCAACTGTAATAACACCACTACTTACTGTTAATGAACTAATATATTGAGTAGATACATTTGTACAACCCGCCGCATTATTGTCAGCTGGTAATGCATTCAAGCTTTGGTAAGCTTCAGATACAGATGCTTTACAAGAAGATGCTGCTGTTACCAGTTCAGTTACTTTTGAACGAGTGATGTAGTCCTGATAAGCAGGAATCGCTACCGCTGCCAAAATACCGATAATAGCGACCACAATCATGAGCTCGATGAGCGTGAAGCCCTTCTGCATTGTATTCATAACATTCTCCACAAATGTTTTGTTAATTTAATTATAAGCTTTGTAAGCTAATTTATAATTTGCACAAAGTGTGCCAAAGTATATTATCCAATTATTTCGCATGAAATCAATACATTGTTTAATGGATTACCATAGCTGAAAAATCAGATAGTAATTTTATGTAAAAAAGTGACATAAATTGTCAGTTTTGGGTGCTTTGTGGTAGTGCATATGGTCAATTGTTTTGGGTGAAGATGGACTGAAAATTTGCTCGCTTAAAAGAAATGGTCGTGCAGGGCTGAAGCGGTTAGGGTTTGAGCAGTGCCTAGCATGCTTTAAAACGAAAAGTAGCATCCTGCTTATTTTTGTTTAATTGGGAATGGTTGTGGCGGTTGCCAAGAATATAGAAGAATTTAACTCGATTGAGATGTGGAACAGCTTATGGAAATTAAACAACTGCAACAAGTCGAAGTCATGACAGATGTGGTATGTGATGTATGTAACCAATCAACAAAATTAGAGTTTGCAACCTTATCGGCACATTGGGGTCATGGCTCTACACATGATGGAGAAAGATATGAGTTGCAGTTATGTGAGAAATGCTTCTTTTATGCGCTGGCGACATTAAAAAAAGAGCGAAGAGATGCCTTTATGTTTAATGAAAATTTTGATCCTGCAAGCCTAGATGAGTTTGGCTTGAAGTGAGTCTATCATTCATTGCAATGAGTTCTAAGAACCTCAAATATAACGGTCTAATATTCCTCGCTTTGCCATGAAGCGTTTGTTTTTAAAAATTTATCTCATCGCACTTAAGCACAGCCTTTTTTCGATATGGACAAACTTAAAAAATTTGTCCATGAAAAAGCATGTGCATATGGACAAAACAGTTTTTCATGTAAATGAATAAAATTCAATGGTTTGATGTGTGTCCATATAAAGTGACTTATGGAATGTATTGAATTAATGATTGTTGTAGCAATTATCGGTATTTTAGCTGCAATTGCGATTCCTGCTTATCAGAACTATATTGCACGTTCTCAGGTAACAGATGCATTAAGTTTAGCATCTGGTTTAAAAGTGCCAACAGTTGAAGTTATGACACAAACTAATGCATGTCCTACTAACGCATCACAAACTGCAGCAGATGCAGCAGGGTTACCATTAAATACTACGGTTAACAGTAAATATGTTGCAAATGTAGAAGTTGCCGAAAAAACTGCAGGATCAGCCGGGGTTGCTCCTGTATGTACTATTACAGCCACATTTAATTCAACAGGAGTGAGTGCTGGTTTGGTTTCAAAAACTCTTACATTGACTTCAAAAACAACAGCTGGTTCAACTGATTGGACATGTACTTCATATGGTACAGGTAAGATTGATCAAAAATACCTGCCATCAGCTTGTAAAGCCTCTTAATATCGATAAAATGGTATTTGAGAAATCTTATTTAGAAAAACTACCTCTTTTGGGGGTAGTTTTTTTATTGTGTTTTTTTAGCTTAGGATTTCACTTTGGTTGGTTATTACAACCATATGATGAGTTAAGATTGCAACAGATAGTTTTTACACTATGTTTATTTTTTATTTTATTTTATAGGAAGATTTTTTTTTCTGCTTACTTAGGTTATCAGTTTTTATTTTTGTTTATTTTTTTGTTTTTACATTTATATTTTTATGCTACTAATATTTATGTATTTCAAGATTTGTTGATCTTGATTTTAGCTCCTATTTGGATTTTTTCGATCAGTATTAGTTGTAAAAGTTTTGCTAAAGTTAATATTGATTTTTTATATAAAATTCTATTTTTTATTGTTATTATTTCAGTATTACCTACGATTTTCATTTTTCTTTCAATTAAAAATTTTTTAATCGAAGGTAATTGGTATAATTGGCATATGAATTATGATTCTATTCGAGTTTATAATAGTTTTATTGTTCCTGTATTTTTTATAACTTTATATCTTAGGCTGGTTGAATTTAAATACATTAAAAGAATATATTTAATACTTGTATTTTTGATATCTTTAAGTTTATGGTTTGATGGTGCTAGATCAGCCATCTTAAGTATTTTAATAGGATTAATTTTTATATTTTTTTACAAAAAAAAATTTAGAAAAAAAATTTTTATAACAGGCACTTTAATTCTAGTAGCTTTTTTAAGCTATTATTTAACTTATTATATACATAATCAACTATATGAAATTGATCAATCATTAAATATTGTTCGCTCAAGTTCTTCTGGTCGTTTAAGGCTATGGGGTTATGTTTATGAGCATTGGATTTTACAACCATTTCAAGGATTAGGAGGTGGTTATTTAGCAACAACAGACTATCCTTTAAATCATTTACATAACCTTTATCTTAGATTAATTTTTGAGTGGGGAACGCTTGGTTTAATGTATTTAATTTGGATAGTTTATCAGGTTTTAAAAATTATTAAGTCAGATAATGTCCATATTGTTCTTAAAGCTGGAATATATGCTATTTTTGTAGATGCTTTATTTTCAGGTAATTTAGTTTATCCAGCATCTCAAATTAGTATTTTTTTATTTTTAGGCCTGGCTTCATCGCAATTTTATTTAAAATCAGTACCCAATAAAAAAACACAATTATTAACTAAGATAATATTATTATTATGGTTGAGTTTATATATGTATATACTAATTAATTATTTGTTAAAAGATTTGGTTTGTTGGAATTGTGGGAGTTATGCAGATTTAATGGCGCCAGGGTTCTGGTTTTATGGAAAAGCTGAGCATTTAATTCACTACTCTCTAATACCCTAGCATTTAAATTGATTAGTAAAGTATTCAAAATAGTATTATCATTAAGATATTAGATTTAGGATTTCGTGATTAGATCAAACTTACGCTAGAAAGGCAGATTATCTATTCATCTACTTTTTCTCGTATCATATGTGAAATCTTCTTTCCTTTAAACTCATATGAAATTCACGCTCGCCCTCATTGCAGCAATTCTCATCTCCCTTGCTTGGCTCATGCCTGTGCACTACCGCCCATGGGTGACTTATACGGGTGAATTCTATGCCTTCTTTGCCCTATTTGCATTGACTGCCATCTGCCTAAAAGAAAAGCTCAAAATCCCTGCGGTCAGTTTGCCCTTATTAGTGCTTGCCTGTGTCCCGCTGATTCAATTTCTTATGGGGCATGTATTTTTCTTTAGTATTGCCATGATGGGCTTTATCTTTGTCTTTAGCTTTTGGCTCTCAAGCGTGCTGGGTTATAACTTTTCTATAGGAAATTATAAAAGGGAAGAAACTTTTGCTAATCTGAGTTATGTATTTTTGGCTTCAGGTACAGTCACAGGCATTATTGCACTTTGCCAATGGACTAACTTGGACGCGACTTTGCCAGGTATGGTGAATATCAGTGACAATCAGCGGCCCTATGCTAATTTCGCTCAGCCCAATAATATGGCAACTTTTTTAGTCATGGCATTGATGAGCTGCCTTTACTTATATGAAAAGAAAAAAATTCAGATCAGATGGCTATTTATATGTGCCGTAATAATTATCATGGGAGTAGCTTTAAGTCAGTCACGTACTGCTTGGGTTGCTGCAATCGCCATCATGCTGTATTTAGCGTTCTACCAATATAAAGGTATTATTCGCCTGAAATGGTATTACAGCACTGCTTGGTTCCTCTTCTTTATTGCATGTATTGTGGCTTTTCCATTACTCAGTCAGCTTGCTGCACAAGCGATGGATACGGACGTCGTACAAAGCAGGGATGTGGTATCTCGTGCTACCGGCGATATGTCACGTATTGCCATCTGGCAGCAAATGTTGGCTGCTATTCAGGTACAGCCATGGTTTGGCTATGGTTGGTATCAAACTAGCGCAGCGTTCGTTTCAATCAGCGATACCGTACAAGGCCCGGTCTGGGTCCGTAGTGCACATAATTTTATTCTGGACTTTTTGCTCTGGAATGGACTGATCATCGGTCTGCCTTTCTTGGCATACTTTGGTTATTTGGGCTATCAGTTACAACGATGGGTTAACACACCTGAGTCTGTCATTGGAATTTTGATGATCGGGGCATTTGTTACGCATGCCATGTTTGAGTTTCCACAGCATTATGCCTATTTCCTGTTGCCAGTAGGTTTTATTCTGGGTACGGTTCTGGCACAAAATCCAAAAATTAAAACAGTGGTTATGCCATTAATCGGCATGAAATTCATTTTTGCTGTTGGGTTGCTTTTATTGATTGTGATTTATCGGGATTATGATGTTGCTGTGCCAAAACTTGGGCAAAGTATTCGTTATGAAAAACAGCCGGAAAAAATTAACAATGAAAAACCGATTTATCTGCTGACCGAATTTAATCATCGCATTGCCTGGATTCGTCTGAATCCTTATAGCAAAGTCTCTGCTGATCAGATTCTGGAAGGTGAACAGATGGTGTTAACTTACCCGACCAAATATAACCTGATCAAATATGCCAAACTTTTAGCTTTTAATGGCTATGAGGTGGAAGCCAAGCACCAGCTGCAGCGTTTAAAAACCATTCAGAAAACTGAAATAAGTTATGAAGAATTAACGCAGGATGTACCTCGCTAAATACAAAAAAGCCAGCAGATGCTGGCTTTTTCTTGGCTTAACTTTAAATTTAGAGCTGACTTTGAATATAGTTTTCGATACCAATACTTTCGATCAGATCAATCTGCGTTGTCGTCCAGTCTAGATAATTTTCTTCTTTCTCTAGAATTTCCTGAACCAGATCACGTGTTACATAATCCATTTGGGTTTCAGCCAGCGCGACTGCTTTCTGGATGACTTCAATATTTTCTTTAACTTTACGCACATCACAATGCAGTACTTCTTGAGTATGCTGACCGATATACAGTTTGCCCAGATTCTGTAGATTTGGCAGACCTTCCAAAAATAAAATACGTTCAATAATTTTATCGGCATGTTTCATCTGAACAATGGATTCTTTATATTCTGCCGAGCCCAGTTTCTCAATGCCCCAGTCATTAAACATGCGCGAATGCAGGAAATACTGGTTAATGGCAGTTAAGTGGTGATACAACACCTGATTGAGCTGATTAATCACATCACGATTGCCTTTCATCGCATAACTCCATTTGGACCTGTTTTATCTTTCTAAGAAAGCGCTCTAATCCTGATAGTAAAGCAAGTCAGGGGCAAATGGCGAGTAATTTATGGAACAGCAAATGAAAATCGACATCGAATCGATCCAGACTCAGATGAGTGGCAATAAAAACCCGCCAGAGTCAAAGGCGGGGGAGGAGTAATGATCGAAGATCATTGTTTTTCATTATGCTTATAAGGAGAAATATTTTTAATTTATGCTGCAACGGCCAGTCGTGCTGCAATTTGTGAAACTTCATCACTGATGATCATACGGGCTTCTGGTGCACAGCGGCCACAGCAAGTTCCCAAGTCCAACATATCGCGGACATCACGATAACTTTCAGCGCCATTTGCAATAGCATCTTTAATGTCTTGATCTGTAATGCCACGGCATAGACAAACGTACATAGGACACAACCACAGTGATTAAATAAGATAAGTAATATTATTGATAATTGTTATCGTTTGTCAATAAAAATCATTTGAAATAGCTTTTATCATGATTGATGATTTAGATAAAAAATCACCACCTGAGCGGAAATCTAAGTACTGCCCGGATTTCCGCACAAGAGTGATTTGTGATTTAGGATGAGATATTGTGGGTAGGTATTAAGTGATTTTTATAACTTATTGATTAATGATGACAATGCCATCCATCTCAACTAAAGCATCTTTAGGCAGGCTTGCGACACCTAAAGCGGCACGTGCTGGATAGGGTTGGGCAAAATACTCACCCATAATTTGATTGACCAGTTGAAAGTGAGATAAATCGGTCAGGAAAATATTCAGTTTGGCAATATCTGCCAAAGAACCACCAGCGGCTTCACAGACTGCTTTTAAGTTATCAAACACCCGGCGAATTTGAGCTTCAATGCCTTCAACCAGTTCCATACTATAAGGATCCAGGCCAATTTGACCTGATAGATATAAGGTATCACCCACTAAAATGGCTTGCGAATAAGTACCAATCGCAGCAGGGGCATTTTCAGTATGGATTACTTGGCGGGACATTAATTTCTCCTTTTATCATCGACATACATCATATTCGATCAATTCGGCTGATCAAAGCACTATCGTTTTAAATGATCAACTCGCTTTAGAGGCTTCACTGAAAACGACGGGCTGAGCTAGACGGATAATTCGTGGGAAACCGAAATACATGCGTAAATCCCGGATAATCTGTGCAATCTGTTTACGGTTATGCACCACGATATTGACGTAAGTTTTGTCATCCTGAGTGCGCACCATTTCTACCCCGGAATGCGCTTTACGGCATTGGTAAATCAGGTCGGAAATCTGCTCGTCATTCATATCCAGGTCAATGCTAAGATAGGCAGTAAAGCTGATATCTTCCAGATCATCCGAGGTCCACTGTAACAGCATGATATTTTCTGGATGCTGATGCTGTTCATGCAGCAGGTTGTGACAGCGTGCACGATGCACAATTAAACCGCGACGGGTCAAATGACCCTGAATCGGATCACCCAGCACAGGATTGCAGCAATGTGCATATTTGACATCGACACCTTCCGTTCCCTGAATCAGACGGTCTGAACTGGCAATATTCTGATGCTGATCTTGGGCAAATAAATGGTTGGCCACCAGTTGCGGTAGTAAATCACCGACAGCAATTTGTTCAAACAGCTGTTCCTTGCTGGAAACATGGCGCCACTCCAAGAGGTTTTTCCAGTCTGCTTCAGTCAGATCACGAATAGAACGATGGAACAGTTTCAGTGCACGATTGAGTGCCTGTTGTCCGACCAGACGTTGCTCATCTGGATCTTGATCACGCAGAATATTCTGAATAGCGCGACGGGCTTTCTGGGTATTAATAAAACTGAGCCAATCTGGGTTAGGCGTCGCAAGGACATCAGTAATAATTTCTACCACCTGACCACTGACTAGAGGTGTTGAAAGGGGCTTGGTTTCATTATTAATTTTTGCACCCACCGCATGATTGCCCAGGAATAAACTCGCGGCATAAGCAAAGTCGACCGCCGTGGCACCTTGCGGCAATTCATGTAAATGGCCGTGCGGAGTATAGACCCAGATTTTTTCTTGGTGCAGATAATCCAGTAGTTCACTGAAAGTGGTTTTGGCACATTCACCATCGACCAGAACATTCAGATTTTGCATCGAGGCCTGAATTGCAGAGCGGCAGGCCTGCGGCGCACTTTCACCGAGCACAACGCCAAAGCGTGCCGCTTTACGCATGAGTTCTGTTTGAATGGTGAGCGACAAGGTCGTCTTTTCGCCTTTCAGTCGCATCATCAGGGACTGGTTGCCACCCGGTAATGGACGACGGATATGGTCTTCATAGCTTTGAATCTTAAAGCTTTGGGTCAGAATTTCTGCCAGTCGGTCACAGTCCGCGATGCTCTGTAAAATAATCTCAAAAGCATGGCTATGCGTCAGCTCTTGCAGGTCGATGTCATTTTTAACGAAGTGGCGCAGTAGCTCAATATTGTTGTTTTTCTTTTTGATCCGACCTTGAATGGCATGCTGTTGCAGCAGTTCAGTCAGGTTCTTTTCCCATTTGGCCTGATATTCACAGCGTTTCGGCTTGGTTTCCTGTAGTGCGGTCTGCACATTGTTATACATGTCCAGATCTAGATTCTGATAACAAAGATGTTCCAGGTTATCGGCCATTTCATTCATGCCGACAATACGTGCCATGGGAACAAAGATTTCAAAGGTTTCGCGGGCAATACGCGCACGTTTGTCCGGACGTAGTGCATCCAAAGTGGTCATGTTGTGATAGCGGTCGGCCAGTTTCACAATAATGACACGTGGATCTTGTAGAGTCGCTTGCAGAATTTTCCGAAATGAAGCGGCTTTATTATATTCTTTATCGCTAGAATGACTCAGTTTGGTCACGCCATCGACCAGCTCGGCCACAGTAAAACCAAAAGTCTCAGTAATATCATCTTTGTTAAAGTCGGTGTCTTCAATCACATCATGCAGCAAGGCAGCCATCAGCGTTTCAGGGTCAAGACGCATATGCGCCAGAATACAGCTGACTGCAATCGGATGCAGAATATAAGGTTCACCACTTTTGCGCACAATCCCATCATGCGCCATATCTGCATAATCACAGGCCGCAAGCACACGTTCGACATCGCTTTCACTTAAATACGCATCGATAATGATCTCTAACTGCTGCTTGGCTTGACTGACCTGTGGGCCTGGCATAAAACACCTTTTCAACTGAATTTTTTACAAATAAAACGTGAAAGCGCTTTAGAAATGTGAATTTCCTGGTTTGATGGTTTTTGGCTGCTAGCGAGCAGAAAACCAATACAAACTTGATAGCTAACCCTTATGTTATAACCGTTCTGGCATAAATATAAAAGTCACATAACAAAAAAAGCCTAGTTTAGAACTAGGCTTTTTGAGTGACAATCTCTTATTGGAAAGAAAAACCGTCTAAGTTTAGATTATTTGCAGAAAGTGCAAGATCCAAGCTTGATGTTTGATAGTCTTGATCACGTTGTTTCAAAATGTCTTTTGATACATGACCTGAAGCGATTTCACGTAAAGCAACAACAGTCGGTTTGTCATTGTCCCATTCTACAGTTGGTTCAATACCTTGACGTGCCAATTGACGCGCGCGCTTGCTTGCCACTAGTACAAGCTCAAAGCGGTTGTCTACATGGTCTAAACAATCTTCAACGGTGACGCGTGCCATAAGAATTCTCGTTTGAATAATAAATTTTAACAGACTGCACAGTATAAAAGGCTTTGTCTATAGACTCAAGTTTTAATCACTGTTCAGTTGGTGTGATGAGCTGCTGAATCAGTTTTTCATGACGGTTGGCCTGTTGCGACAGGGTTAAGCGGTTGGCGATAATTACCGCTTCCAGGTCATGCAGCGCTTTATTAAAGTCATCATTAATGATGATATAGTCAAAGTTGCTATATTGTTGCATATCTTCTACCGCGCAGCTCAGACGATGCTCAATCACATCAACTGCATCAGTACCACGGTTAGACAGGCGTTCACGCAAGTCGAACTGGCTTGGTGGCAAGATAAAAATTTGTTTAGATTCAGGAAAAAGTCGACGAACTTGTTGCGCACCTTGCCAGTCAATTTCCAGTAGTACATCATGACCTTTGGCCAGTTGCTCTTTGACTGTGGCTTGCGCAGTACCGTAGTAATTACCAAATACCTCTGCGTATTCGATAAAACCACCTTCATTGACCAGATTTAAAAAATCTTCTTTATTGGAGAAATGATAGTGTACGCCATCGAGTTCGCCAGGTCGTTGACCACGTGTAGTATGTGAAACAGAAACGTGAAGATTGTTGACACGCTCAAGTAGGGCTTTAACAAGGGATGTTTTGCCTGTTCCAGACGCTGCAGAAACGACAAACAAGAGACCCGACATGATATTTTTCCTGATATGATAAAATATCTTCTCTATTTTAGAGTAGAGCGGCTTTAAACTAAATAGTTGTCAGTCGATTGTTTACATTTATTTCAATTGAACCGCTAAAAATGGTGTGAGTATTGAGGATTCTATGGAAATTGTTTTAGCCAACCCACGTGGTTTCTGTGCTGGTGTAGATCGTGCCATTGCGATCGTGAACCGTGCCCTAGAATGCTTTAACCCACCGATTTATGTGCGACATGAAGTGGTGCATAACAAATTTGTGGTCGATGATTTACGTCAGCGCGGTGCGATTTTTGTCGATGAGCTCGACGAAGTTCCTGACGATAATATCGTGATTTTTAGCGCACATGGTGTTTCTAAAGCGGTACAACAAGAAGCTGAACGTCGTGGTTTGAAGGTCTTTGATGCGACTTGTCCATTGGTGACTAAGGTACATATTGAGGTGACCAAATATGCCCGTGAAGGTGTAGAGGCCATCTTAATTGGTCATGAAGGTCACCCGGAAGTCGAAGGTACCATGGGGCAATATGACCTGAAAAATGGTGGTGCGATTTATTTGGTTGAAGATGAACAAGACGTGGCTGAGCTTCAAGTGCATCATCCTGAGCGCGTGGCTTTTGTGACTCAAACAACTTTATCGATCGACGATACTGCAAAAGTGATTGATGCTTTACGGGCGAAATTTCCTGAGATTCAAGGGCCGCGTAAAGATGACATTTGTTATGCAACTCAAAACCGTCAAGATGCGGTGCGTGATTTAGCAACCCAATGTGATGTGGTTTTAGTGGTCGGTTCACCAAACTCATCGAATTCTAACCGCTTGCGAGAATTGGCTGAGCGAATGGGCAAAGCCGCATATTTGGTCGATAATGCAGATGAACTTCAACAAGCATGGTTTGAAAATATCGCCAAGGTTGGTGTCACAGCGGGTGCATCTGCACCTGAAATTTTAATTAAGCAAGTGATTCAACGATTACAAGACTGGGGTGCAACACCACCACAAGAGCTTGCCGGAACGGAAGAAAATATTACCTTTAGTTTGCCAAAAGAGTTACGTATTGCGGTAACTCAAGCATAACGCGTGAATGATTTCATCTGAAAAAATAAACAAAATTCGCCGAGTAAAAATGCCCCATGTTTCTAATAACAGGGGCGTTTTTTATGTTGTTATTGATAACTAATAGACGCAGGGGTGACGGATTTGACAGAGGTCGGAATTGAGTTGCCTCCACCTTTAGCATTCCCTAATGTTACCGTCATATTACCACTCATGTCCGTTACAACATTACCAGTCACCATAATATTACCACGAATATTGATAGTACCTGATCCATTAAATTTTCCTGATGATGAACCACGTCCTCCTGAGACATTATTACCTATCAAATTCCCAAAAAAGTTTGTATTAACTCCGTTGCCAGAATCTAGAATAAAACCATCATCCGCCATGAGTATAATATTGGCTAAGTTTGCAGGGGCAGTATTTATATCTTTGAGATAGAGATTTGTACTAGGATCAGTATCCAAAAAGTAGTTTATTGAACTAAGGTTATTACGATCGGTTGCATTATAATCTTTGCAATATTGTGTTGGGTAGTTGTCGGCGGGGCAAACTTTTAATAACCGTGCTTTAAGGTCATTTGTAGTAAAATTACTAGGAAAGTTATCTAACAGATAATAATATGGAGAATATACGTTATAAATACCTTGAACATTTCCTGTTGGTGGTAGCTTAGTCTCAATACTGCCTGTAGCGAGTATAGTGTTGATATAATCTTGTGGCGTTTCTTTCATATAGGTTATGACATTACCTTGAAACCATATAATTCCTACCAAGTTTGCAGCTGAACTATCAAAGCTCCACACACCACTGCTCAATGATACTCCATTTGGGCATGTGGTGATTAAGGTTTCAGTAGTAATCGGAGAACCGCCTGATTTTAGGTTGTTTTTATAACATGTGGCTACATTCCCAGCTGCATTTTTGGTAAATATATAATTGGCAAAAGGGCGAAGAGTTTCGGTACTTGGGAGGTTTAAACCACCTGTATATGCTGTAACCCCAATATTTGTGACATTATTAGAAAATCCCTTAATAACACCTGCACCAGACCCAGCATTACCAATAGCAATAGATGGAGCGGTAGCATCTACACCTTGGAACTTTGTGGAATTAGAAGAAATGTACAGCCCACCCGCAAAGATCGACCCTGTTGCAGTGCTCGTTGTTACCGTATCGGTGACTTTAAACAAGGCGCGTAAAATGGCTTTGGCTCCACCACTTTCGCCTATAATATCAAAACAATAATTGCCAGTACCCGTTGGGCAACTTGCCGACTTTTTATAGTTAATGACTTGACCTGTGGTCGAGGTAACTGTACCTGTTTCGGTTGCAGTTATTTTCGCCATATCCATATTTGAACTTTTTAAAAATTCAGATAAAGCTTGATAACCGATCATGGTTTGCATTTGAGCTTGTGTTTGGGCATGCGTGGTGACTGCACTCGATTGCATGGTTTTCATAGAAGCCATATAACCAATCGTTGCAACGGTTAGTGTCATACCTACCAACAAAATAAAGAGCAAAGATGTGATACCAGACTGTGGCTGTCCCCGATTGATTTTTTTATGAATACACTGGGTTTTCATGTTCATTCTCCTTACTGTTATGGGTTCAGTAGACAGGTGGTGTTGCGAATAGGTCTAGCAACGCTATCACTACTTGCTGCATAGCTATATGCAGTGGCTTCAACAGTAAACTTACCGACAAGACCGCTAACGGCTGCATTTGAGTTAATAATGCCAAATGGCGTGCAGTTGGCGACATCACTTACTTTAAATTCAAACTCACCAATGCGGTTGGTGCTGTTTTTAATTGCCGTGTTTGCGCTTTTAATTGGCATTAATAACGTTTTGCTTGCCCCAGTGCTAGGGATGGTTGTTCCTGAACAGCTATAACTCGCATATAGATTTAAACCATTGGTTTCATTGGCAAGAGCTTGACAATTTGAACCTGTTTTCCAAACAAATATAGGACCTGCTGTGTCTTTTGCTATGAGCGTGCCATCGGTAGCTCGAACAGCAAAATTGGTACCATAGGCTAGAGGTGTGGCAGAGTCGTAACCAATGCTTTGCATTATTTTGTCAATGGAAATCAGTCCGAGCATTAGTGTACTGTCTGTGCCTGCACCTAAGCTCGATTCTGCGGTTAATTTCCCTGTGGTGATAAATACTCGTGACATCGCCAACACAATGATGATTGCTAAGGTCATCGCAATGAGCAGTTCAATCAGTGAAACACCCTTTTGAGAGAAGTTTAAAGTTTTCATATTTCGTCCTCCCTCATTTAATAAGGTTTAATGTCTGCTTTGATTGGAGCAAAAGTATCGCTCGTTTGAACTTTTAGTGCAGGGAACTTAACGTGTATTTCTCCAGGGTCTGTTGATGCGATACCACCACCACTACCATTGGCTTTTACGGTATAATTCCCTGTTGTGTAAGTACAATCTAAGTTAACGTTTGTGGTTGCAACGGTGATGGTTTTTGTACCTGTCGTGATGCATTGAGATGCTTCCAGTTGATTACGCATTTGGCTAATGGTGTGTAAGTGCACATTCTGATCACGATGCGTGACTGCGGTACGTGCAGCAATAAAAGCACTTCCTAGCCCAATAATTGCCATTAACAATACAGACATGAGCACTTCAATGAGGGTCACACCACGTTGTTTTGAAAACGGATGCTTATAATTTAGCTGTCGCATTTGTGCCTCCATTCGCTGAAATCGTATAGTCTGTGCACGTCGAGATATTTTGACCGTTATTGTTGAATTCTAAGGTAGTGGTGCAGCCAGTCGGGCTAAGACTGATAGTCACTGGTGCAGGTATTTTAGCTTCCCAAATAACGACAGGAGTGGCTTTGGCATTTTCAACCGTTATTTCTTTGCTAGTGTTGTTAATTTTAAGGGTTGCCGCTGCGGTAGTCGCACCAATAACACCCTCAGGGTTCTGTAAAGCTTCATTTCGTACTTTGCCCAAAGCTTCAACTAAGAGTTTTTCCGCATTGCTGATGTTTGTATTGGCCATCCATGCTTGCCCTAAAGGCATAACTTTGGTGGCCAATAGACCCAATAGCGCAATAGTAATGAGTAGCTCTATGAGCGATACACCATGTTGTTTTACCATGATGACATCCCGCCACATGTTGTACCTCCGCTAATGGTACGCGTGTTGGCTTGGTTGAGCGTTAACGTGCAGCCAGCATTTCGAGTTCCTGTTTTTCCCGTTGCTGTTAAGGTGTATCCTGTCATTTTTGGGGGGGTGGCGCTGTTCATAGTGCCACTTACTGTATAATCAAAGCTATCCGCTGATGGTTGCCAATCTGTAGCATAGGTTTTAGTTTCTGCGGTCGTTGTGGTTGGGTTTGGGGAGGGTGCAGTATAGGCTAAAGTTCTGAGGTAATTTCTTTCGACTACAAGGCTGAGCGCCACCAGATCAGACGCTGCACTTTTGGCCTGAGATTTAGTAATATAGCTTGAATATGAAGGTAATGCGATTGCCGCCAAAATAGCAATAATGGCAACCGTCACCATCAGTTCAAGGAGTGTGAATCCTGAGTGGTTTTTAGACTGTGTTTGAGTTAACACGAAGGATTTTTGAGTCATAGGTCGTAAAAAAAATATATTGAATGGGCAATCTTTTTTCATTGAATGTAATGTCCATAATTACAAAAAATTTATCTTAACTTTGAGTGTAAATTAATTAGATATAAACAAAAGAATAAAAGTGACTAACGAGATAAAAATAGAGATAAATGGTTGGCTGTACATGAATTAAAAAAACGATCAAAGATTAAAACTTAAAAAACAATTTAAAAAGTTGTGTGGAAAAACTCGTGTATGAAAAAATATCAGCTTAAACAGGAGTTTGTTTAGTCGAAATATTGGTGGCATTATCGGTGTTGGCGATTAGTATTCTCGGCTTTATTGCCTTGAAGTGTTTGGTTGTTGAAGATAAATCCGAAGCTATTCATCGTGTAGAATGCATGAATATTGCTTGTGATTTGGCAGAACGTATGCGTGCAAATAGGCATGGTTTTTAAGCTATAAAATAAAAACCTCTACTGTGGCAAATCAAACGACATTTATAAATGACTGTATGCGTAATTTTTCAGTGCAGCCGCTTTGGCTGATTTTGATGTGGCGCAGGTAACGCAGAAAGTAGCCCATTTAGGTATAATCGTAAATTTGTGCCATTTGCAGCAAATAATGACGGTCGAAATTGTTTATATGTGGCATGGGGGAGACCAATGCAATGGATGGTACAGTAGCAAATGATTGTACCGATGGCTCTGCTTATGCCTGTCTATTTGAAATCACCTGTGGGCATTTTTTCGTGTCATCAGCTCCATTTGTATAGACGAAATCAATTTGTTCATTTTGTGGTATTTGCTCAAGTAAATCACCAAGTACTTGTGAATCACTGACATTGTTTGTAGTGAGCTGAACAGCCCGTATTTGAAGTGTTTTAGCATAGATACCAATATGCAGCATACGCTATTGTCGACGATATTCAGGTTGATGTTTCTTGCGTTTCTACTCACCTTTACTCAGAAACTTTAAACCTGTGCTATCAACGAGTAGGTGAAGTCCATCTTTGCTTTTTTTGATAGCTGATCGTAATATCAATATGCTTTTTGTCGTCCGCAAATTGTTGTGTAGTTTAGCGTAGTCCAATTCACAAAGTTTTAATGACACTTTGCGCAATGCCTGTGATCATACGAAAAGATAATCGAAATAAGGACTTGATCATCAAACAGCATTGAATGGTGGTATCGGAATAGGTTTGATTTCGACAATGTTTGCCTTTTGCTTGGGCATACCATTGGGTATTGGGATCAAAACAGATCGAGAGATTTCCTCGATTGATCAAAACATGGTTGTAAGAAGACTAATTGGTTGTACGATAGATTTTAGGTGTAGGCCTATTCATCTGAGAATTATATTGCTGAATCAGACCTTACGGACAGCTTTGTGAAACTAAGCCGTTACAGGCTCTGCCCAAGAAGGAAATGTACATTTGGTGTTGAATTATCATGGTGAACGATGTTGACTCCCAGGTTCTGACAAGAATAATAGTAGGGCTTGTACGCCCTCCGGAACCTTAAACTGGGACGGCTGCTAAAATAAATTCAAACCTGCGGATAAATACGTTTAGATCTTTCATTCAGGGCAAACTTCGCGTAAAATATTGCCCTCTATGAAAGGGGTTTGAAGTGTTCCGGTGGTCGGTACATGAATAATCCGTAAAAACTATAAGGTTCTATCATGGTTGTTATTCGTCTTGCACGCGGTGGTGCTAAAAAACGTCCGTTCTATCAAATCATTGTGACTGATAGCCGTAATGCACGTGACGGTCGTTTCATCGAACGTATCGGTTTCTTCAACCCTACAGCTCAAGGTAAAGCAGAAAAACTTCGTTTAGATGCTGACCGTTTTGCTCACTGGGTTTCTCAAGGTGCTCAACCTTCTGATCGCGTTGCTTCTTTAGCTGCTCAAGCTAAAAAAGCTGCAGCTGCTGTTTAATACGGTAGTAGATTGCCCATGACACCAACACAGAATGTTCCCGAAGATCGTATTCAGATTGGACAGTTGCGTTCAGCATATGGATTAAATGGGTGGCTCTGGGTCTATTCCAATACAGAACCTATGAGCAACATATTTGACTATCTGCCTTGGTACATTGAGACCAAAGCAGGTTGGCAAATTGTCGATGTAAAACGTTGGAAACCACATGGTAAAGGCCTGGTTGTTTCGCTGAAAGGTGTGAGTGATCGCACTGGCGCAGACGAACTGGTTGGCTCCAATGTCTGGATCTCTAAATCGCAACTGCCTCAAGCAGGTGTAGATGAGTACTATTGGTCTGATTTAAAAGGTCTAACTGTGTTAGGTCTGGACGATGAAGAACAAGAAGTCAATCTCGGTCAAATTTTTGAGCTGTTTGAAACAGGTGCTAACGATGTGATGGTGGTTCGCGCAACTGCCGACAGTATTGACGGCGAAGAGCGAATGATCCCATGGCATAAAGATGTGGTGCAACGCGTTGATCTTGAAGCTGGTCGTATCTACGTCAATTGGGGCGTAGACTACTAAGAATTTTTCGGAAATACGGGAGTCTGCGATGTTTTTTGCAGTCATTACGCTTTTTCCTGAAATGTTTGAAGCGATTACAGCCTATGGTATTAGCGGGCGCGCAGCAAAACGTGAGTTGATGCAAATTCATTGTATCAATCCTCGCGATTATGCGACGGGCAACTATAAACGGGTGGATGAACGTCCATTCGGTGGTGGTCCGGGTATGGTGATGATGGCTGAGCCATTAGCGAAAGCAATTCATCGTGCCAAAGAGCTTGCAACGCAAGCGGGTGCAGTTCAGGTTCCTGTGGTGTATATGTCACCGCAAGGAAAAACCTTAAACGAAACTGCGGTACAGGATTTTGTCAAATATGACGGAATCATCGTACTGTGCGGACGTTATGAAGGGGTCGATGAGCGTTTGATCCAGCAATACGTTGATCAGGAATGGTCAATTGGAGATTACGTCTTGTCGGGTGGTGAACTTCCTGCGATGGTTTTATTGGACAGTATTATCCGGAGACTTCCGGGTGCAATGTCTGATGAGCAATCACACGTACAAGACTCATTTGTGGATGGTCTGCTAGATTGCCCACAATATACCAAGCCAGATCATTTTGAAGGTTTGGATGTGCCTGAGGTGTTAAAGTCCGGGCATCATGCCAATATTGAAAAATGGCGGTTTTTGCAGCGATATCAGCGTACACTTGAACGCCGCCCAGAGTTGGTGGAAAAAGTCGAACTGACCAAGCAGCAGAAAAAATGGCTAAAAGATTTGTAAGATATTGATGAGTGATCATTTCTATCTTCAAGCAAGTACTTAAAATGATTTAAGTATTCTTTAATAGGCTCTTTATGGTTGAGATGGTCAACCATAAAGGGAAAGATAATCGGGTGTATGCGCTTTAGCCTCTATACCCAGCGATGATCAGACCTCTTCTGACTCGCATATATTGGAGATACCCCATGAGCGGTAAGCATCCTTTAGTTCAAGTAATTGAAAACGCACAATTGAAACAAAACATCCCTGCTTTTGCACCAGGTGATACAGTTATTGTTCAAGTTAAAGTAAAAGAAGGCGATCGTGAGCGTTTGCAGGCGTTCGAAGGCGTTGTAATTGCTAAGAAAAACCGTGGTTTGAACTCTGCGTTCACAGTACGTAAAATTTCTAGCGGTGTTGGCGTTGAGCGTGTATTCCAAACTCACTCTCCAATCGTTGCTGGTATCGAAGTGAAACGTCGTGGTGACGTTCGTCGTGCTAAACTTTACTACCTACGTGAATTGTCTGGTAAAGCTGCACGTATTCGTGAAAAATTACCAGCTCGTAAAACTAAAGCTTAATTTTAAGCTTTATACGAGTGAAAAAATGCGCCTTTGGGCGCATTTTTTATGCCTAATTTTTATGTAGATTTATTCGAAATGTTCCTGCAAAGGCAAGATCATAGCATCCAAAATATCCAAGAAAATTTTATGAATAAACATCAGGAATAATACAAAATATCCCCAAGACTGGAATCCTGCATTAAAAAGTTGAATGCAAATAAAACATTGTGTGATAACCAGTAAAATACTGATCCATACATTTGCGATAATATGTCGATGACAAGAGGGGCAATAATAAGGCTCATATTTTTTAAATTGAAAAGGATTAATGACTTTTCGTTTGCAACAGGGACAGGTTCTTTTAAATTTGTTTTTGATTTCTATAGAACGTATCTGCATTTATTTTATTTCACAGTTCTTTTTATATTTGATGAATATTTTATATGCAGTTTGATCATGATTAACAAGTAAATTTCAAGAAAAAATTTAGAGAAAAATAAGATAGAAAAAGCCTCTGGAGGAATAGAGGCTTGTGTAACTCTATAAACCTTGCAGTTTTAAGCGGTTGGCATGTTGACGATAGGCAGCAACTGGATCAGGTGCCAAGGTACCTTTAATGCCAAATAGCAAGTTGATTTCATCCAGATGATTCCATGGAAAATCATCACGAATCGTTTTACCAAATTTGGCGCTGCATACCGAGACGATTCCATCATTTGCGCCAGCCTTGCTCGCAGAAAGTAGATCCAAGGCTTTCATGGCGGCATCGCTGACATCTAGGGGATTGGTCACGGGTTGATTGCCCGTCATTGAATACAGTGCAATGCCTTGGTCTGTATATTTGCCTTCACCACATGGGCTCAGCGAAAGCCCGAGTTTAAAGCGTTGGTTAAATTCGGCTGTGCCTTCAATCGACGTGCTGTGTCCTGCTGCCAGAGTATTATGTGGGAAAGCTTGACTGTCTAAGCCTTGTGCCCACATGATGACGTTGCCAAAACTGCTGATCAGGGTATTGAGCAGTTCAGATGTTCCGGTTTGATTAGCAAGTCGCATGACATCAGAGGCGACAATGGTGCCTTGGTTGGCACCCCCCACAGTCATCACGGAGGCTACATGTTGCGGTATCACCCCGGCTGCATAACGCACGCTATGCGCACCATGACTATGACCAATTAAATTCAGTTTTTTGGCGCCCGTGATTGCCATGACTTCTTTCAGTTGCTCCACATATTGTTCACCTCTGATTTCGCTGGAATTGAAAGGTGAGATGCGGGTGGCAAAGGCAGTTGAACCGTTACGGGCTAAATCTGGCAAAATTTGATACCAATAATCCATGCCTAAGGCATCAAAACCAATGCGATTAAAGCCGACCATGCCATGTGCAAATACAATCGGGTATTGTGTTTTTGCATAATTGGACACGACAAATCTGGATTCTGCTTACTGCACATTGGAAGCCTGCACATATTGGCCCGCAAATAACACGCAGCATAAGGTTATAAAATGCGTTCTAATTTTCATAAAGTTCCATTTTGGCGGTTTAAAAATTAGAAAATCCCTGTGCATTGGGATGACAGGGATGAGATTGAATTACAGGCCTTGCAATTTGAGCCGGTTGGCATGCTGGCGATAAACATCGACTGGGTCTGGAGCAAAGATATTTTTTAATCCGAGGAACTGGTTCACTTCATCCAGATGGTTCCAGTTGTAGTTATCCCGAATGGTTTTACCGAATTTGGCACTACAGCGGGAGACCAGACCATCATTTTCCTTGCCGCCATCAATGAGTAGAGCTGTAACTGTCAAGGCTGAATCAGGATCGAGCGGATTGGTGACTTGACCTATACCGGTAAATGAATAATGACGAATATCACCGTCTTTTTCCTTACCTTCACCGCAGGCGGTGGTTGGCATACCGAGCGGATATTTCTGGTTGAATTGAGCGGATCCTGCCAGGGTCAGGCTGCGACCACCGGCCAGAGAATCATGCGGGAAACTGTTCGGATCCAACCCTTGTGCCCAGGTGATGGCCTTAGACACCAGGTTGATACCACCGACTAAAGGCCCTTGTATCGGTGTACCTTCTGCTTGCAGGATCAGGTCTCCAACCGGGGAGCCCTTATGCGGAGCACCGACAGAAGTCAGGGAAGCGACTATTCCATTCCCTGCACCTGCGACATAACGAATGGTCGGGCCGCCATGGGAATGACCGATCAGATTGACTTTCTTTGCACCGGTAATGGCCAGAATTTCATTTACCTGCTCTAAAAGTTGCTCACCCCGAATTTCCGATGAGTTAAAAGGCGAGACACGTGTTGCCCAGACATTACCGCCATTACGCGCCAGATCCGGTAAAATCTGATACCAGTAATCCAGTCCAAACTGGTCAGTACCGATCCGGATGAAACCCGCCATACCATGTGCAAAGACAATCGGATATTGGGTCTTGGCATATTGTGAACTAGCTTTTGCTGTGACCTGACTGGCCTGGGTGGATGCCTGGGTGCTGAGACATGTACCCGCCAGCAGCAGGCCGGTGATTAATATTCCGAATTTCATTATATTTTCCTCACTTTTGTTGTTTTAACGGGATGATCCTCATCCAGTTGCCTAAAGTTCCCCTATGTAGCAGGGACTCAGTTTCCTAAGTTTTTTTAATTAATAAAGATGATCTATTCATAAAATAAGTGATTTATAAGCCTTGCAGCTTGAGCCGGTTGGCATGTTGGCGATACAGTGCGACCGGATCCTGCGCGAAAGGACCCAAAATGCCAAAAAACTGGTTTACTTCATCAAAGTGGTTATGGGCATAGTCCTGACGAATGATTTGGCCATAACGTCCGCTACACAGCGGCAGAGCACCATCATTGGCTTCTCCTTTCAAGAAACTGCTACCTAAAGTCACGACTGTAGACTCAATTACATCCAAGGAATTAGTTGCCTGCCGGTTGCCCATCCAGGAATAGTGGTAAATTCGATTTGGCGTGAGTTTGCTGCCCTGAGACTGACAGTCTTTGGGAATGGCAGAGGAGCCATATTTCATATTGAAAGCCTGAATCGCCTCTGGGTTCATAGCTTCCAGTGCTTCGATCATACTGACCGGATACTGGTTAGCTGTAACCAGATTCATGCTATGTCCCAGAATTGTACCGATGGCATGGATAAAGGGTGCAAGGAGGAGTGTCTGGCTGGCATTGACAAAAACTGGTGTGCCTTGCATAGCGCCCGCAATAGCGGTTAAGGAGGCAGCTTTATGTGGCGCAACGCCCTCGATATATTGAATCGTTGGGCCACCTTGGCTATGCCCAATCAGATTGACTTTCTTCTGACCAGTTAATGCCAGTACTTCATCAATTTGCATCAAGAGCTGTTCACCGCGGAGTTCATTGGACGCAACAGCAGACAATTCGGCAGAAAATACCCGTGCACCATGCCGGCTCAGGTCTTGGGGAATCTGATACCAGTAATCCAGACCGATGCTCTCCGTTCCAATCCGGTTAAAACCCAGACCAAAACCATGAACAAAGACCATCGGATATTTTGTCCTGGCATAACTTGAGAGGACAAAATTGCTTTTATATTGCTGTAATGCCGCGGCTTGCACAGGACCAGTTACTAGGGAAACCAGTAGCAAAAAGCTTAAGTAAGATATTATTTTTTTCATTGCAGCTTCCCGATCACGGATAGGTCAAATAAAAAATAATCAGAAAAAAGCCTATATCTCAGCTGAAATATAGGCACTCTGGGGTTATAAACCTTCTAATTTGAGCCGGTTGGCATGCTGGCGATAGAGGGCGACCGGATCGGGTGCAAACATCCCCTTCAGACCAAACATCATGTTGGCCAGGTCAGTATGATTGAGTTTGTACTGGTCATGAATCACCTTGCCCATGAACGCACTACAACGTGACACCATGCCGTCATTGTCTTTACTGCCATAAGATAAAGGGCCGAGCTGCATCAGGATCGTGTCAATATCCAGTGCATTGGTGGCTTGGGCCACACCCGTCCATGAATAATAATGGATGCCTTTACTGTCTTTCTGCTTTAAATTTTTATTGCAGTTTTCTGTGGATGTCAATACACCATCTTTGACCACCTGCTGCGCCACTGTGGCATTAAAAGTATTTGAACCGGTCTGGCTCAGGGATTTCATGGAAGCATCAAAATCAATTTCCAGTTCAGGCTTAAACTGACCCAGTGCAATCAATGGACCAATAATATAATCACCTAAAATGTTAAAGGCGGTACGCGTCAGGCTATTGTTCTGAATATCATCTGCCACTTTGGAGCCATGGTAGGTTCCTGCAACGCCGGTAATAGAGGCGATATACTGCGGCTGGGTCGCTGCAACATACAGCACTGTTGGTCCACCATGGGAATGGCCAATCAAGTTCAGTTTTTGCTTTCCGGTAATTGCCAGAACCTCTTCAACCTGATGGATCAGTTGTTCTCCGCGATGCATCGTTGTATTTGCCGGCGATAATTGTGCAGCAAACACGGTTGAACCATTACGTGCCATATCCGGCAGAATCTGATACCAGTAATCCAGCCCGATACTATCGGTGCCAATGCGTGACCAGCCTAGCCAGCCATGCACCATCAAGATCGGATATTTGGTCTTGGCATAGTCAGACCGGGTCTTTTCGATGACTTGTGTTGCACTCGCTGCAGCCTGAGTCTGTGCAGAAAAACTGAATCCCAGAGTTGTCGCTAAAGCCACAGTCAGTAACTGGGCTATCTTGCTGAAAGTATGCATAGCTGTCCCTTTTTAATTTTATCGTTATTCAAGCAATCATTGCTTTTTGTAGAGTGTTGCAAACCACAAAATCAGACGATGAAAATACAGGTCCGGCTTTCAGTGGCTAAGCAAATTTTCTTTTTAAAAGGGGTATTTTTTCATTTCAAAGCGTTTAAACCATGTCATTTCAGGACATGCAGGACAGGAGGTTTTTACATTGTAAGCATATGTTTTATTTACACATGTATTTAAATTACAAGTGGCTGAAATACAAAAAGCTCGTGCGGGTTAATTTGTGTAAATTAGAAATATTTGGAAACAACTCTTAGGAGTTGTTTTTAGCACAACAATTAAGTCTTAAATATTGAGGTCATAAAAAAGCCATCAACAGGTGATGGCTTTTGGATTTAATCCGCGAAGGGTAACTTGGCCCCCTGATCATGGACCTGTTCAAAGGTTTCTGCCCGTAGCTGTTCTTGCGGTGTATTGAAATGCTTGCTACGCAGCTGGGCAATGGCTTGCTGCTTTGCTGTATCGGACATGCCGGACTGGGTAATCTGATCGCGTTCATCTAGATAGCCCGTCACCCGGTTTTTCCAGTCGCTGCGTTGTACATCCAGTTGCTCTAGTCGTTGTGTTGCTTCAGCACCGACCAGATTCATCCGCATCTGCCGGATTTCATCACGGGAACCGCCACGAGCTTTAATATCTGCGGTAAGTTTGCGCAAATCTTCCAGTTTATTCAGTTGTTCCAGATTTTCCTGCCAGTCCTGCGGGAGCTGCTGAAACAGTGCTTTGAGCTTTTGCGCTTTTTCAGTCTCCGCTAAGCTTTTGTCTGCCAGTACGCTCATCCGGTCCAGGGTATATTCATGATAGGCATCTTCTGTGCCGAACAAGCCCTCAATTTCATACTTGGAAAAGTATTGTTGGCGCAAATTCTGGGTACTGTTATAGATACTGCGATAATAGGCAGGATCTTCCTGATTTAGCCCGGCCGGTGCAGTGAGCTGACCCAAGCCCTGACGGTACTGGAGATAACGATCCCATAAATCCAGAATTTGCGAGAGTGCAGGCTCTTTATGATTCTGGCGAATATAGGCTTTAAAATCCTGTTGGATCTGCTGCAGATTTTTTTCACCGAACTGGGTAATAAAATATTCAAAACAGTTGCGGGTCTGTTCATTCACAATCAGACGGTTGCTGGCGTCTAACTGCATCTGACAGTTGATTTCGGTATCTTGCTGGCTGGCACTGGGGAAAGCTGCATTGGCAGGGCCATTGACCAAGAGTGCGGTTTGTTCTGCCTGAGTTTCAGTTAAAGGCATTTTTGTCCCGGTATCCGCCTGGGTATTTTCTTTTGGAGACAGCCATAAGATCAATGTGAGAATACACAGCACCAGCAACGCCAGAATGATCCATATTTTATATTTCTGCATATCCTATGCACCTATTTTCTCGTTATTTCATTATTTTTAGATATTCAAGCTTTTAGATATTAAAGCTTTTAGATGTTCAAGCCGGCTCAATATGCCATAAAAATCATTAGAGACTATAGAAAAGTTGTAAATCATCTCGCAGGGTTTTACCATGGCGCCAATTTATAAAATGTCTGATTTTTTGCCATGAAAGCATCATCTCCTAAAATTCAGCGCCGTCATCTCAGTGGTGTCTTCCTGCTCAACAAGCCTTTGGGTATCAGCTCTAATGCCGCATTACAAAGAGTCCGCTGGTTGTACCGTGCACAAAAAGCCGGCCATACTGGTGCGCTGGATCCGCTGGCATCTGGTTTATTGCCTGTATGTTTGGGAGAGGCGACCAAGTTTTCGCATTATTTATTAGATTCGGTCAAGCGTTATCAGACGACCGTATTTTTGGGACATAGTACCACCACGGGTGATGTGGAAGGTGAGGTGCTTCTGGAAAAAGCAGTTCCTGAACTCTCGGAAGCCTTGATTCAGAACAAATTGGCACAGTTTATCGGGGATATCCAGCAAGTGCCGCCAATGTATTCTGCCTTGAAAAAAGAAGGCCGTCCTTTATACGAACTGGCGCGCAAAGGTATCGAGATTGAACGTGAAGCACGTCCGATTACGATTTTAGCGATTGAATTTTTGTCCTTTACGGAGAACAGTATCACGCTGGATATTACCTGTTCTAAAGGCACTTATATCCGGGTTTTGGGTGAAGATATTGCCAAAGCACTGGGAACTTATGGCCATCTGACTTATCTGCACCGCATCAAAACCGGCCATTTTGATTTGATCCCGAGTTATACCATTGAATATCTTGAAAGCCTGAGCGAAGCAGAGCGTGATGCACTGTTGTTGCCGGCCTATGCACCGGTTGATCATTTTCCAAAAGTGCAGGTACCCGAAGGTCGTGCAGAATATTTTAGCCGCGGCATGGAAAGCAATATCGAACATGAAGCAGCTGAACAGGTGCTGGTTTTTGATGGCGAGAAATGTCTGGGGCTGGCAGAAATTACCGACAAAAAACGTCTGGTACCCAAACGCGTCCTGAACCTCTAATCGAGTCAATATATGGAAATTGAGATCATCATCAGTCTAGTTGTCTTTGCATTTTTTGCAGGAGCGATTGATGCTGCCGTGGGCGGTGGTGGTCTGATCCAGATCCCGGCAATTATGGGGAGTTTACCGCATTTACAGCCTGCTACAGTCTTTGGCACCAATAAACTCGCGTCCATTTGTGGCACCGCTTCTGCGGCATTTTCCTACCTGCGTCAGGTAAAACTGCCCTGGTTGCTCTTGGGCGTGATTGCACTGTGCAGTTTTGTCAGTTCTTTTATTGGTGCAGCCAGCGTTACGCTAATTCCAGTCGAGATCCTTAAGCCTTTTGTGCTGGTCATGTTGATTGTGATCGCAATCTATACCTTAATGAAAAAACAGTTTGGCCAGGTGCATACCGAACAAAAACTGAATCGGAAAATGCTGATACTGGCCGCTTTGGGCAGTCTGGCGATAGGCTTTTATGATGGTATCTTTGGTCCGGGCACCGGCAGTTTCTTTATTTTCTTTTTTATTCGCTATTTAAGCATCGACTTCCTGCATGCATCGGCCTTATCGAAAATTGCCAATTTCACCACCAACCTGGCCGCCTTAAGCTTTTTTATTCCCAGTGGCAATGTGCTGTTTATGGTCGGGGCAATGATGGCGGTAGCCAATATTTGTGGTTCCTTGGTCGGGGTGCGTTTGGCATTTAAATATGGCAGTGGTTTTATCCGGATTTTATTCCTGATTCTGGTCAGTCTGCTGATTTGCCGGATGGCATACCAGATGTTTTTTTAGATCTAAACCCGATGTAAATCATTCTCGATATTAAAATTTCTTAACAAATCACTGTATAAACTGCGTCTGAACCTGTTCTGAAAATCTTCTAGAATCAATGATATGAAAAATAAAACAATCGGAGAAATATCGGAATGACGACTATTTTTGAAGCATTAAGAGAGAGTCATGAGATTCAGCGTGATCTTGCAGAAAAACTATTACAGACTTCCGGGGATACACCAGAACGCCGCGAGCTGTTCAAGCAACTGAAAAATGAATTATTTGCGCATGAGGCTGCGGAAGACCGTTATTTTTATATTCCCTTGATGATGACCGATTCGGGCCTGAATATTACCCGCCATGCCTTGGCGGAACATCATGAAATGGATGAAATGATCGAGGAATTAACTGCAACTGAATTGAGTAATCCAGGCTGGATTGCCATTGCTAAAAAACTTTCCGAAAAAGTGCATCATCACTTAAAAGAAGAGGAACATGGTTTCTTCCAGCAGGCCGGTAAAATTCTGGGTGAAGAGCAGAAGACCGCTTTAGCAGTGCAGTACAAGAATGAATACCAACGTTATAAAGACATGAAAAAAGATATGCTGGTACAAAACTAAACATCGAAAAGATGACATTTGATTAGCTACTTTTCCATAACTTATAACTCAAATTAGATGTTTGAGTTAATCGTTATGCATGTTTAGCTTAAGAAGATGATTGTACAGCCTCATTTCTTAAAAATTTAAATGCTTTTGTGTAGGCAATCTCCCTACTTTGGAAAGACCCAAAGTAGGCAAAAGTCTTTTGTTACCCATACACGACATCCTGTCGTGATGGGTAACATGTGGCATCCTTGCCACACTCGCGTATCAAAAATCTCTTCCTTTCAGTTATGGCACATGGTTATGTTTCTATCTGGAGTGATCAGATTTTTTATCCATTCATTTCTTCTTTAGATTTATCTCAAAGGAAGAAAGTGAAAGAATTAATGCAAATATTTAGTCAGTTGTTTAGATTCCAATAAGGCATTTAAGCATTCTTTTCTACCGATCCTTGACGGGCGGCACGTACAGTCACACCGACAGATGCCAGCATGATACAGATCAGTGCCACGGTCTGAAGAAGCGTAATTTTTTCGCCCAATAGTACAAAACCGGTCAGTGCAGCCAAAGCCGGAGACAGGCTGGATAGAGTGCCATAGCTGGTTTTATTCAAATGCTGAAGTGCCTTTAAATCCAGAGCATAAGGAATGGCTGTGGCTAGAACCGCAATGATAATCGCCTTGCCCCAATACTGGGTGTCTATCAAGGCAGGAGCATTGTTATACAGTCCGATCGGTAACAGGCATAAGGCTGAAATACTGATCGCAATAGTCAGTGCATGCATGCCGATATTTTGCTGCACCACACGTTGGCCAAAGAAAATATACAATGCCCAGCATAAACCCGCACCTAAAGCACAGGCAGCGCCGAGCAGGTCGAAATTACTACTATTGGCTTGATCCCAGGGCACCATTAACGCAATGCCTAAAATGGCCATCAATACCCAAATATAATCACTACGATGTTTGATCGAGAGCAGGGCCAGACCTAAAGGACCAATAAACTCCAGACCGACTGCAATTCCCTGCGGTAATCTTCCCAGAGACAGATAGAATAAAATATTCATGACCCCTAAAGCAGCGCTATAGCAGAGCAAATCCCGCCATTTCAAAAAAGGCAAACGGGAAATAATTTTCCAGGAACGGAACATTACCCCAACAATAATTGCTGCAAAGCACAGCCTTAAAATGGTCACAGTGACCGGATCCAGCACACTAAACAGCTGTTTGGCAAAAGATGCACTGATCTGGTAGGAGGTCATGGATAAGACCATGAACAATACGGCAAGGAGTTGGGCGTTTGGCATGGAAGCAGCTTCTACCCAGAGCGGGTGAAAATGAGAAATAGGGGGAAATGAAATTATAGCAAACTTGTTAATTTTTAATGAGTAGGGCAAGGAAATATTTTCCCGAGGCGAACTTAAATTTTGATTCAATCAAGTTAAATTTTAGCCGGATCAAATATCTAAAGATTTTAAATTCAAAGTTAATCTTCTATGTAATTGCGGTTACAAATTAATCAATTTTTAAATTGATCTTGTTTTTATATTTATTAAAATATCTTAGACCTCGTGATTCGGGTTAGTTTTAAAATAACAATGAAAACATCTTAGATCCCGTGTTTCGGGACAGAATTAAAATAACAATATCAAATAATTAAGGTAGATAATAATGAAATTAAGAATACTCTCTTGCGCCATTTTTAGCTGCATGCTGGCAGCATGTGGTGGTGGCTCCGACAGTTCTGATAATAATGAACCAGTCACTAGTCAACCTGCACCGACCAATCCTGGAACCCCGGGTGATGGAGCATCAGATACCATTTCTGAATTCTATAACTATCAATTCAACTTACCGAATATTGATGGATCAGAGATGGAATCGCAAAAACTTCTATTAGCTAGTCATAAAAATAAAATTACTGACGGCATATTATATGCGGATGATAACAGCGCTGTTGATACCGAATACGATCTTGAAGAAGATATGATCTTCTCAACTTATGTCACAACAAAAGGGGTGTTCCCTGCAGATCGTACCCGTACAGCATTAGGTTATAAACTGGAAAAAATATTAGACAATACGACCACTCAATTTAAAAGTCGTCCTGTGACGATACCGGAGAACAATATCAGCAATCATCGACACATAGCGTGGTATGACTTATCAGGAAAAGCATTAACTGAACGTACCAATATTGCTGTGGTTAAAATGTATGATGATCCTGCGACCAGAGTTTTCTTTAACAGTGATAATACGACAGCTGAGCGTAAATACTATAATGAGTTTGCAACCAGTTTCGTCGATTTGCAGAAGACCCGCAAATTCCCAAATGGATCTAAATGTTTCCGTCTTCTGGCTGAACATCCTGAAGAAGAATATATTGAATTTGATCCGGAAGTAAAAACTGGCTTTAGCACACTTGCTGAATGGCAGGCACAAGCGTCTGTCCAAGAAATGGCAAAAACTATTCTAGATGGCACGATGGCTAACTTGAAATATAAAAAGGCAGAATATAAAGACGCTGCCATGCAATATTACAAATATTTCGGTGCGATCGAATATCAAGGTGGAATTTATTCAGTTGATTTCTCGGAACATGGGGAACATATTGATCACGACGACTATATTGCTCAATCAAGACAGGCTGCCTTGGATGAGTTGAATAAACAAGAAGGTGTAACTTCTTTAATGATCAAATGGACAGAATACAATTATGATCAGCTTGCCTCTGGATGTGATGGCTATAATGTGACAGCAGCGACTGCATTAAATACTGCGATTAAAGACGCAACACCACGTTAAAATTTGAAAATAAGTGATCTTAAATAAAGGCGCTCTAGCGCCTTTATTTTTACTCAAGATTTTTGTCTTTGGGTCGTCACCGTACAGCCTACCGAAGCACTGATAATCGTGGCCAATGCCAGCCATTGTGTCCACAATAAAGTCTCGCCTAGAAAGACCAGCCCCGAGAGTGCGGCAATGGCGGGTTCCAGACTCATCAAGGTGCCGAAACTAAGTGCGCTTAAATTTCTTAGTGCAATCATTTCTAGGCTAAAAGGCAGGGCACTAGCCAGTACTGCCAAAGCCACAAAATACAACAAACTCATCGGTTCAAAAGTATGTGCCGGCATGCCTGCCAAGAGCGCAATCGGCATCAGCACCAGCATGCCGACAAACATGCCCAAGCATACAGTATGATTGCCAGAAACGCCCGAAGGTCTTTGGCCGGCAACGATATATAAGGCCCAGCAGGCACCAGCACCCAAGGCGAATGCAATCCCGATCGGGTCAAGCGGCTGGGCAGCCTGATCAAAAGGGAATAGCAGAATCAGGCCCAGAATCGCCAGTCCGACCCAGACAAAGTCGAATTTTTGCCGCGCATAAAACAGTGCAACACTTAAGGGGCCAATAAATTCAAAAGAGACGGCAATCCCCAGCGGCAGGCAATCAATCGACAGGTAAAACAGTAGATTCATGCCAGCCAGGGCAAGGCCATAACTGATAATGGCCGGCCACTTGATCTGTCTGAAATGGATTTTCCAAATTTTAAAAATTAGTGCCAAAATCACAGCGCCCAAAAGCAGACGCATTGCGGAAACAGTCAGGATCGGAAACTGACCGAACAGATATTTGGCAAAGGAACCACTACTTTGCATACTGATCATGGCGATCAACAGAATTAGTGGCGCTTGCACAATAGGTGCAATTTTAAAATTCAGCATGACTAAATAGGTTTCGATTGCTCGAATAGCGGAAGAGCAGCATAAGCTGAAAAAGGTATTAAAAATACAAACCTTAAAAACAAAAAACCACAGCCCGAGAGCTGTGGTTTTTTTGAAATCTTGAATTAGAACAATACGCGTGCGCGGATTGTACCTTCAACATTAGAAAGCATATCAAGTGCTTCATGAGATGCAGCAGCATCGACATCCATCACTAGGTAACCGACATCACCTTTAGTCATCAGTGACTGACCAGAGATGTTGATGCCTTGTTCAGCAAACAGGTTGTTGATTTTAGACAACACGCCCGGAATATTTTGATGGATGTGCAGTAAACGGTGTTTGCCTTCAGTCAATGGCAATGCAATTTCTGGGAAGTTCACCGCAGAAAGCGTCATACCCTTGTCAGAGTAAGCTACAAATTTCTCAGCGACTTCCAGACCGATGTTCGCTTGCGCTTCCATGGTCGAACCACCCACGTGTGGAGTCAGAATCACGTTTGGCAGGTTACGTAGTGGAGAAACGAATTCTTCACCATTGGCTTTCGGCTCTTTCGGGAATACGTCGACCGCAGCACCCGCAATGTGACCAGACTTGATCGCATCTGCCAGATCTTCAATTACGACACATGTACCACGTGCCGCGTTGATGAAGATTGAACCTTCTTTCATTTGCGCGAACTGATCTTTGGTCATGAAGTTACGTGTAGACGGAACATCAGGAACGTGTAGAGAAACCACATCGGCATTTGCCAAAAGTTCGCCCAAGCTACCGACTTGACGTGCATTACCTAAAGGCAATTTAGTCACTGTATCGAAATAGATCACTTTCATACCCATGCTTTCAGCAAGTACAGAAAGTTGTGAACCAATTGAACCGTAACCTACGATACCTAAAGTTTTACCACGTGTTTCGAACGAACCAACTGCAGATTTGTTCCAGCCGCCTGTGTGTGTATCTGCTGATTTTTCAGGTACACGGCGAAGGAGAAGAATTGCTTCAGCAAGTACAAGTTCAGCGACTGAACGCGTATTTGAGTAAGGTGCGTTAAAGACTGGAATACCGCGACGCATTGCAGCGTCCAGGTTCACCTGGTTGGTACCAATACAGAAACAACCGACAGCAATCAGTTTGTTCGCAGCTTCAAAGACTTCTTCAGTCAATTGAGTACGGGAACGAATACCGATGAAGTGAGCATCTTTAATCGCTTCTTTCAACGCTTCACCCTCAAGCGCAGTCTTACGATAATCGATGTTGGTATATCCAGCAGCATTTAGAGTGTCGATTGCATTCTGGTGAACGCCTTCTAACAACAAGAAACGGATTTTATCTTTAGGTAGAGATAGATGTTGGCTCATTACGGCTCCGCTACAAAGGCCAAATTTAGTCGCGGTATAATAGCACAGGAAAAGCGCACTTATACATTTCCTTAATGACGCTCACATCAGCTATTCTGGCAAGATATATTGATAATAATGATCATGGTGTTTGATTTAAATCTGCATTTTCAAAGGTATATTATCAAAATTGTCATTTTTCGCGGGAAACACCAAAAAATAGCTTATAATATTGCGCCATGCTTTTAAAGCAGCGTGATCCGGTGCTTTAATAACCATGTTTCGCCTGATTTGTATCCATGTTTTTATGCATAAAAAATGTGCAAATGAACCAGCGAAGTCTCTCTTGTTTAAATCATGCTAGGTCTGCAAACGATGAATGCTCCAGTCGCTTTAACCCCTGAGTTATTGACCCAATTGACTGCAATTGTGGGTGAAAACCGTATTAAAACCGATACGGACAGCCTCCAGAATTGGGGTCGCGATCATACGAAGCACTTTGATCCAAACCCGTCAGTCGTCGTTTTTCCGTCGTCAACTGAGCAAGTTCAAGACATCGTAAAACTGGCGAACCAATTTAATGTTGCAGTGACTCCATCGGGTGGTCGTACCGGTCTTTCTGCAGGTGCAGTCGCAGCCAATGGCGAGATCGTGGTCAGTATGGACAAGATGAACCAGATTCTGGAGTTTTTCCCGGCAGATCGTATGGTGCGCGTACAGGCAGGTGTGGTGACTGAACAGTTACAGAACTATGCTGAAGAGCAGGGCATGTATTATCCGGTTGACTTTGCGTCTGCAGGTTCATCGCAAATTGGCGGTAACATCGGGACCAATGCTGGCGGCATTAAAGTCATCAAATACGGCATGACCCGTAACTGGGTGCTTGGCCTGACGGTTGTGACGGGTAAGGGCGATGTATTGCGCCTGAACAAAGGCATGATCAAGAATGCAACCGGTTATGCGCTTCAGCATTTATTTATCGGTGGTGAAGGCACGCTGGGTCTGGTGACGGAAGCAGAAATCAAGCTTGAACGTCAACCGCAAGACCTGCAAGTGATGGTACTGGGTGTACCTGACTTTGATGCGATCATGCCGTTATTGCATGCCTTCCAGGCGAAAATTGATTTAACCGCGTTCGAGTTCTTTGGTGAACTGGCGATGCAAAAAGTCTTGGCCAATGGTCATGTACAGCGTCCATTTGAAACTGAATGTCCCTTCTATGTGTTGCTTGAGTTTGAAGCGCCGTTTGAACCGATTATGGACAAGGCGATGGAAATCTTCGAGCATTGCATGGAACAAGGTTGGGTGCTGGACGGCGTAATGAGCCAAAGCCTTGATCAAGTAGAAAGTTTATGGCGTTTACGTGAAGATATTTCTGAATCTATCGCGCCGTTTATTCCATATAAAAATGACATCTCAGTTCTGATCACGCACGTTCCTGCATTCATTAAAGAAATTGATGCGATTGTTTCAACGAATTACCCAGACTTTGAAATCTGCTGGTTCGGTCATATCGGTGACGGTAACCTGCATTTGAATATCCTGAAACCTGAAAACTTAAGCAAAGACGAATTCTTTGCCAAATGTCAGGTAGTGAATAAGTATGTCTTTGATACCGTGAAAAAATATGACGGTTCAATTTCTGCGGAACATGGTGTGGGCATGACCAAGAAGCCATATCTTGAATATTCGCGTTCTGCGGAAGAAATCGAATATATGAAAGCTCTGAAAAAAGTGTTTGATCCAAATGGCATCATGAATCCGGGTAAACTTTTCGATCTTTAATCGGTCGGAATTGAAAAAAGCGCATCGAAAGGTGCGCTTTTTTATTGCTGTGTAAAGACAGTTACAGAGTCTAAATGGTTTTGTACTAAGAAGCTCGGCATGATAGGTTGGAATAAGAATGACGATAAAGGGTTAAATAATATGTTCCGGATATTGGCAGTCGCAACTCTCGCTTTTGGTATATTGGGTTCAGGCTGTGCAACTGCTCAACAGGTCATTGCAAAGGTACAGTCGTCTTCGGATACGCCTTTGGAACAGGTTTTACAATTAAGACCGGACTTGCGTAAGGAACTGGCAACAGTTGAGTTGCGCCAGTTCTTTGACAAGGTAGAGTCGCCCACGATTGGACAGGTCAAAGTCACTGAAACTGGGTTAATGGATGATTCGGTACGTTCAGTACAGACCATTTATTATTTTAAACGGGAAGATAACAGCTGGATGCTGGAAAATACCGAGAAGTTGTATCGTTGTGCACGAGGTTCAAATACCAAGACTTTCCAGAAAGCAGTCTGTCCATAATAGTGTTTGATCTTTAGACAGATTTTGGTTAAAAGCGTATCTAGAGGATGCGCTTTTTTATTTGGAAGATTATCTCTACGATCAGTTATATTTATTCAGAGCGTTTGAATATCTCATCTGCTAAAATTATTTCTTTCTATTTTAGACAAAGTTCAGTCTGTTAAAACGGGCAGACTGATAATAAAAACTCCCATGCAAAATATCCACACCCAAAAACTGACCCGTGCCACACTCATGTTCCCGCTGGCACTGGTCCTATTTGAATTCTCAGTCTATATCTGTAATGACCTGATTCAACCGGCCATGCTGGCGATTACCCGTGATTTTGGCGTGAGTAGTTCATGGGCACCATCCTCCATGTCCTTTTTCCTGTTGGGCGGGGCATTTGTCGCAGCGATCTTGGGGCCATTGTCCGATCGTCTCGGACGTAAAACGGTACTGCTCGGCGGTGTGGCATTTTTTACCCTCAGTTGTCTGGCCATTTTATTGACACCCAATATCGAAAGTTTCTTATTCCTGCGCTTTTTACAGGGCTTTGGCCTGTCCTTTATTACCGCTGTAGGTTATGCCGCCATTCAGGAAAGCTTTGAAGAACGTGATGCCATCAAAGTCATGGCACTGATGGCAAATGTGTCTTTGCTGGCACCCTTGCTAGGACCAGTGCTGGGTGCCTTTATGATTGATCATATCTCCTGGCATTGGGGTTTTATCGGCATTGCATTGCTATCATTTCTGAGTTGGTTCGGCCTGAAAGCCAAAATGCCAAACCTGAAAGTCAGTATTCCCAGACAGCCGGTCAGCTATATTCTAGATGACTTTAAACAGGTTCTAAAAAATAAACGCTTTGTGATTATGACTGTAGCCTTGCCTTTGGTGAGTCTGCCTTTGATGTTATGGATTGCATTGTCACCAGTGATTCTGGTCGAGCAATTTGGATTCAGTAGTGTGCAATATGGTCTGGCGCAGTTTCCGGTCTTGGGCGGTCTGATTGCAGGTAATCTGATTCTGCTGAAAATTATCGATAAAATGCCGCTGGGTAAAACCGTATTATTGGGTCTGCCACTGATGCTGTTGGGTGCCGGTTTATTGATGTTGGGCTTATTGATTCCAGAGTATTTTGTTCATTGTCTGATTATCGGCACCACTTGTATCAGTCTAGGTGAGGGCGTAAGTTTCTCGGTACTATACCGTTTTGCACTGATGTCTTCAGAAGTGTCCAAAGGTACGGTGGCTGCGACGGTTTCTATTATCCTGATGCTCAGCTTTTTTGTGGTAATTGAAGCAGTAAGAATGGCATATGAAGCTTATGATATCTGGGCCTATTGCAGTGCGTCTTTTATCTTGATTGCACTCTGGTTTACTTTGCCACGCATGCAACTCAAACAGTTAATGCTGGAAAGACAAGAGCGTGGGGAGTTTTGATTCCTTATTAAGGGAAATTATAAATTATTGAAATCATATGTTCAGTATTGAATTTCCCTCTCCTTTTAGGAGAGGGCTAGGGTGAGGTTAAGTATTTAATAAGTTCCCTCTCTCTAACTCTCTCCCAAAGGGAGAGAGAATTTTCTTTTGACTGATCTAATTATATTAGGATTCTACAATTAAGCTTCAGCGGGCTGTTCCAGCTTCTTCAGTTTCATATCAAACAGGAATGGACCGAAAGGTAGAATCGAAGCGATTAAACCCATCACAAACATGCTGAGAGACCATTTCTGTTTTTCACATACCGCAAATAACACCACCAGAAATAGCACAAACAGTACGCCATGACCCATGCCGACATATTTCACCAGAATCGGATTATCCATCATATATTTCACTGGCATCGCGATAAATAACAGCAGCAGGAATGAAATCCCTTCAAGCAAACCGACCAGACGCAAAGTTTTGATGTTCATAATACATATTGATTTAACCGAATTGGTTTTGAGTGTACCGAATATCACCTGAATATTGAATCTTAATAATAAAAATATATTCAATATTTTTAATAAGTTATAACCAAGTAAGGCAGTTGGTTATTTAATCTCGGCACCTAGTAATTCATGACGTAATTTTAGTAATTCCGCTAAGGTTTCCAGCAATAAACTGATCTGTTTCAGCACCAAAAGCAGATGTGCTGACTGGTTTTCCTGGGTACTTAAGCGTTGAATTTCTGCCAGTTTATGATCGATGTCGTAGGTAGCTAAAGGCTGTTGTTGCAGCAATACCCCAGTTAAGGTTTGCTGACACCAGCGCATTAAAACCAGAATTTGTGCATCAGTAACCTGCTCACGGTGACTCCCCAATGCTGCAATATAGCTGAGCTGGCTATGGCTATAAACCAGATAGCGAAAGGCACTTTTGACTAGTTGCGGATCTGGATTCGGTTCGGTACTCAGGCTTGAAATCATGCTGGATAAATCAATCTGTGCATTGTGGGCCAGACGCCGTGCAGTCCTGTAAGCAATACTGTTATCTTTACCGTTTTGATATTGCTCGACCACTGCAGCAAAATAGTCCAGTGTAGCAAGCGATGATTTTTTAATATTGCTGGAAATATTGCGAAAATTCCAGTCAGGCCAGATCCAGCTTACTGCCATCCAGGCAATCAGACAGCCTATGAGGGTATCAATGATACGTGGCAAAATGATCGCGTAACCGGCACCTTTCAGGTTGAAGATCAGGAGTACCATCAATGTCGCCATGAGAGTGGCCATGGCATATTTTTTGGAACGTAGATAGAAAAAACCGACACCAAAAATTACTGTCAGGAGTAACTGACCTTCGACACTTGGTACAAAATACAGAATGGGAACACCCAGCATGACACCCAATAATGTTCCTAGGGTCCGCAATTTGAGCCGGCTTTTGGTGGCAAAATAACTGATCTGACAGACAAACAGGCTGGTCAGTAAAATCCAGTAGCCATTTTTTGCAAAGGGCAATAATGAAATGGCATAGCCGACTAGAAACACAATGGCAATCCGCACCGCATGCCGAAAGAGTGCCGATTGTGGACTCAAGTGCGGTTTGAGTTTCAGCCAGAGATCTGTGCTATCGCGAATATCATCATCAAACAGGCTCAGGTCATCAAAATGCTGCTGATAGCGTGGCTTATACAGTGCCTGTTGATCATGCAGGTGTTGTAACTGCTCATGTACACTCAGCAGATTGGCCAGAATAAGCTGTAAATTTTTAACTTCAATATTCTGTGGGTGTTGGGCAATCCAGTCCTGCATCGATTCCTGTAAATGTTTTAATGCCTGTTCATCATCTGCAGACAGATAAAATTTTTCATTGCGCAATACACATTCTGCCAAATGTTGACAGGCAAGGGCTTGCAGACGGATATTTTTCTGAATCCGGAAAATCAGGTCAGTGCGGCTAAAATGCTGTTCGATCTGTTCATAATGTAAATAATTGGCCGTGGCCTGTTCATGAATATCCTGCATCAGAAAATATAGATTCAGCCAGTAAATGGTATTGCGATTGGCACGCGAAGCTTTGAGTCGAGTCAATAGTGAATCTTTGCTGCGGTTAAAACTCTGAATGACTAAAGTATTTTTAAGTGACAACTCATAGAGCAGGTTTTCAACATTTGGATGCTGATCCGGATCAAACAGTTTGGCTTTACTCAGCAGTAAATCCGACATGTGCTGCAAGCTTTGTGCGAGATTTTCCTGAACCTGCAAAGTAGGACGCAGCAGAAAAAATAGAATAGACGTCAGGCCGTACCATAGCGCCCCAATGACAAAATAAAGTGGCTGTTCATACCAGTGCTGATATTCGCCCAGGCCGAACATGGTATAGATTGACAGTAAAATGGTGCCAAATGAAATTGTGGCATAACGTTGGCCTAAGGCACCCATTAGAATAAACAGCGCACTCGACAGGGATAGCCACAGTGCAAACCAGAATTTATGCGGAGCAAGAAATTCCAGAATGCTGCTGACACTAAAAAACAGAATGATGACCAGTAACAGGTTGCGCAAACGCAGGCTTAGCCGGTCATCAAAATCAGTCAGTGCCGTGGCAATTGCCCCTAACGTTATTGGAACGATCAAGAACTCATAACCCAGAAATTTCAGACCGAAAGTGGTACCTAAAAACACCAGCAGGATCTGCAGGCAATAAGTCATCAGCGCACTGGACTGAAAGGGCAGCAGGACAGGTTTTATAATTTTAACAAAAGTAGCAGTCGCAGGTCGGGCAGCATTCACAAGGACAGGATCCGGAAAGTAAAAACGCAAAGTTCTGAATGCAATTTAGACGCCAAAATAAAAGAAAAATCCATGAAAAAAACGAGCATAGTGCCCGTTTTTTCTATTTAGTCATTGGCATGAAGGTGTTTAGATCACACCACAGGCAATACGTTCACCGCCGCCGCCCAAGGGTAATGGGTTGTCGGAATAGTTATCGCCACCGGCATGAACCATAATCGCACGACCCTGAATATCAGCCAATTTCAGACGTGGCGCAAGCAGGGTCACACGTGCAGTTCCGTCAGTATTGACTTTCAATGCGGGTAAATCACCGAGATGACCGGTCACTGGTGTACCGTGATGTGGAGCCTGATTTGGATTGTAATGGCTACCTGCAGCCAGTGCTGCGCCCATCTTGCCGTCTTTCATGGCAGGTGCGCATGAACCATTTTCATGAATATGGAAACCACGTTCACCCGCAGGAAGTTGTTTCAGGTTGGTACGAATAACCAGACCGGCTGGGCTGTCACTGAGTAATACGGTACCAATCTCTTGGCCCACACCTTGAGCAGTTACAGCATTCACAGTTACTGCTCTGACCACTTCATTTGATGGAGAGGTTGATGCACAACCGGTAAAAAGTGCGGCGCTTAACGCGCAAAGTGTCGTAATTTTAAACAATGAAGACATGATTTTGGCATCCTGATCTTTATTCTGTTTTGTGAGTTCATTTAAACAGAGCAAGATCAGAAGCTCTATATAGAATCAGTACTTAAATGTTTTGTTTTGTTTAAGTCAATTCTCTCTATGCTTTAAGGCGCTTTGGGCGGTGTGTTCTTGGTTTCTGGATCAATCTCATGTGCCATGGTGGCTTTAGGCATCATCAAAGGTTCATTCAGATTACTTTCATGTAACCATTCACGCCAGATTGCAAGCAGCACAGCCAGAATCACCGGGCCAATAAACACCCCGACCAGACCAAAACTGGCAATACCACCCAAGACTCCAAACATGATCAGCAGGAAAGGAATCTGGGTTGCGCCAGAAATCACCAATGGACGAATCACGTTATCGGCAGTACTGACAATACAGACACCCCACACCATGACCCCGATGGCTTCAATGGTTTGTCCTTGTGAAAACAGCCATAGCGCCACTGCACTATAGGCGAGGGGTGGACCAAAGGGAATCAGGGCAAAAATAAAGGTCACAATGGTTAAAACCATCGGATTCGGAACACCTGCAACAAAATAGCTCAGACCTGCCAATAAGGATTGTGCAATTGCGGTCAAACCGACGCCATATACTACGGCACGTGTAGTTGCAGAGATGGTAGAAAAATAATGATGTACACGTGGGCCGACCACCATTTCAAAGGCTTTACGCACCTGATTTAAAATGGTCTGACCATCACGGTAGAAGAAAAACAGCGAAAGTACCGCAAAACACAATTTAAAGATGTTTTTGCTGACTTCATTCAACACCACTTTGCCATAATTCAGATGACCTTGTATCCAGGTCGATACAGACAGTGCAATACTCTGCGGATCAGTGTTGATTTCATTTAAGGTTCGGGTAATTTCTTTGCCCACAATCGGAAGCCCGCGAATAAAGTCAGGGACATTCAGATGACCGGAAAACACCTGTCGCTGCAATTCAAAATACAGGTTACGACCTTCGTGCTGCAACATAAAAATGGCGAAAATAAACGGCAGACCAAAGACTAGTATCACGGCCAAGATCATTACGGTTGCGCTTAGTGTCGGTCGATTGCCGCACAGGCGTAACACCGACTGATACAAGGGCCAAGTCATATAGGCAATAATGGCAGCCCAAACTACAGGAATGATGAAATACTTGAGTATATGAAAACTCAAAAAAATCAGGATAAAGAACAATCCAAATAATAAGACTTTTTGTAATGTAGGCGCGTACTGTTGCACTGAATTTAATGACTCATTTTTTAGGTCGTGTTCAGGCATATTAACTGAAAAAAAAGCGATCGAAAATGATGGCTAGCCAAGTAGCGAGATTATTTTCCCAAAGCTATACCACGATTCAGCCGATTGACTCAAAACCACTGACTCGGATCATCAATAATGGCATTCAGTACCGGTTGCCATTGAGCCTGCAGTTCCCGGTAGATTTTCTGAGGTTTATCAAAGACAGACAGGCCTTCCATAGCCAGTCGGCTATAAGGGGCACGTTCCGAAATCCAGGTCACTGGCTGCTGGTCGATCTTGTCAAAAAACTGCTGTATGTCCTGATTGCTGGCTGCATTTGCTTTGGTGCGATTGGCCAAAAGTAAAATTTCAACCTTGCCCTTACGGATGCGTTTGATGTCCTGCAAATGTTTGAGAAAACGGCGGGTCGAATCGATATCAAAAAAAGAAGGCTGGATCGGGATGATAATCGCATGTGCTTCACTGATCAGCTGTTCGGCATGATCGTCGGTCAAAGCACCTGGTGCATCAATAATCAGGTATTCGATTTGTTTGGGCGCGTCACCAATGGACTTGCTGTTGCGCCAGTCCAGACTTTGAATTTGTGCCGCCTGTGCCGGGCGATGCTTGAGCCATTGCAATGTTGATTTCTGGTTGTCGGCATCGGCCAATGCTACCTTATAACCTTTTTGTGCGAGTGCTGACGCTAAACTAATGGCTGTCATGGTTTTACCACAACCGCCTTTCTGATTCGCAACTAAAATTGTTTTCATGACTCAAGGTGATTTTATTCTGTTCCGGCCTAGCATATCATTCTTTTCAAGTATGCAAATGGCCGAAGTCCTCAACTTCAGTCGAATGCGATACTATAAAAATCAGGCAAATTAGGAAGATTGAATGTCCATATGGATGGCCATGCTGATTGGCGCATGTATCGGGGTGGTATTAACCACTATTATTTTAAGTCAGACGCGTAATGGACGGATCAAAGCCGAATATGAGCAGTATATTGCCGAGCTGGAACTGGAGCATCAGCAGTCCCTCATTGCCGCGCAAAAACGCAGCGTGAATACCAGCCGTGCAGTCCTCAAAGGAAAAATGGCGGAACAGCTCGCGCCGATCATGCCGGAATTTCAATATCTGCCGAGTGATGCCAAGTTTCTGGGCGATCCGGTGGATTATGTAGTCTTTGATGGCTATACCGATTTTCGTGATGGCGAAGGCGACGCTGAAGATATTGAAGTGGTTTTGATTGACATTAAAAGTGGTGGAGCACGTCTGACCAAAGGCCAGCAAGCCATTGCCCGAGCGATTCAGGAAGGGCGGGTACGTTTTGAAACCATTCGGATTGATTTTCAGGATTGACCAAAATCCAGTGAAGAATAAAAATTATGCAAAAATTACTGATCACTGCGCTGCTGTTTATGCTTGGACTCTGGGTCTGGAATGAGTTTTTTCGTGCCATTCCGCATCTGCAAGAAAAAGGCGTACTTAAAAACTTTAAAGTAGAACCCGTTAAGCGCATTTCCGCGACTTATATTGTGCATGATCACCGTTTCGTAAAACCTGATCGTCGGGTGCTGCATCAGGCCAGCCCTGTGGTGGGGCATTTTAATGATCTGGCCTATCTGAGTAATATTGATGTGCTGTTGCTGACTCAACCGCTGCCCGCTATACAGGCAAAACTGGAGTTTGATGAAGCAAAACGCTGCTATCAGCTCGAAGGACAAACCAATAAAGCGGAGCGTGACTTCGTCAATACGCATGTACAGTATTTTAGTCTGATTGCTGCCACTGAAAAAATTGCCGATCAGATTCGCCGGCTAAAATCGGGGCAGAAAATCACGCTCACTGGTGATCTGGTGACAGTTCATTCAGGCACGACTGGACAAGAATTCCGGGTCGGGACGGGCTCTGAATATCGTGCTCATTGTCAGTTGCTGCAAGTAACCCACCTTCAGCCACACTAAATATAAGATGGTCGTAAATTAGCTTCCTGGTTTACGAACACGTGCTAACAACATACGTTGGCCAATCTTGGGTATACCCTCGGCATCTACATAACTTAAAGTTTCTATTTCAAAACCGGTTTCCAGCAAGGCGGTCTCAATATCCCGATTCAGATGACAGCCATCTGCGACTTTCTTTTGAATAGGAGTGAGTAAATGTTGTAGACGCTGAATATTTAAATTTTGTCGATTCAGAACATGTTCGACGACATGTAAAGTCCCACCCGGTTGTAGCACACGATAAATTTCCTGCAGGCTCTGTTCCAGCTCTGCAATACTACAAAGCGTCCAGGTAGACACAATATTTTCCACACTATTTTCGGCAAAAGGCAAAGCTTCTGCACTGGCCTGAATATGCTCGACCTGAAACCCTGCCTGTTGAATTCGCGCTTCTGCCAGTTTGAAGATCGCCGGATTTGGTTCTAGCGCATAGACCTTATCAACCGATTGATAAAAAGGCAGATTCAGGCCGGTACCAAAACCAATTTCCAGTACTTCACCGGAAATATCCAAAAGTAGTTCACGACGCAAGTCCATCAAGGATGGCGTTTGCATCACTTGATTCAGCAGATGTGGAAAGATATGTTGTTGATAAAGTTTATACAGCATTTGAGTTATTTTAATTTGATGGAAATACGTTTTAGCTTAACTGAAAAATAAAATGACAGGCATATCTCGAGCTGACTAAATACGTGCAGTTTGTTACCAAGTTCAACTGTTTATTCATTAAAAAATCCGTAAGATCAAGGAAGATATCCTTAAAACGTTTGATCAACTTGATTAGGATTAGATTAAAATTATGCTCAAACACTTTAAACATTATGCTTTGCTGGCCAGCCTGTTGCTGCCTGTTTCGGGCTATAGCTCGGTCGACCACAATATTGCCAAAGGCTTGCCTCCCGTCGTTAAAGGCCAGTCAATTTCGGTCTTGCAGCCTTTTAAAGGTGATTTTCGTATTCTGGGTTCAAAGGTTTATAGTTCTGACCCGCAAGCCAAATTCTCTCCAATTGATTATGCAGTCAGTTGGGGGCTGTTTGCTGAGCCTGAAATTGCTCGACATATCACGGTCAATCAATTTGATCGTTATTTGAACTGGAAAATGGATCGGGTGCCAGTGCCGGTAGAACAAGCCAAGCAGATGGTGTCCAATATGCACATTATTCCTGCCAATCCTGAAATTGCCAAGGCAATTAAAAAGGTAAAGCGTGGCGATCTGGTGCGTATGCAGGGGGAACTGGTTGAAGTGCGTGACAAAGATCTGGTCTGGAAATCATCCTTAACTCCGACCGATACGGGTGATGGTGCCTGTGAAGTTTTCCGCGTCAGTTCTATTAAGTGGATTGAAAAAGTCGCTAAGAGCTAAAGCCAGCTTCATGCATGTTTCCGAGTCTCATAAAAAACCGCTCTGATGAGCGGTTTTTTTATCTGCTTAGTACTTACTTCGCAGTTAAAGCTTGACCTTCAAAGGCAATTCCATCCCAGCCATTGAGCATAAACTGGCGGATATTCTGATGATCAGTCGCCTCTGGCGTTGCCAATACAGAAGCATAATGCTCAGCAAACAGGCTTAAGGTCTGTGCCTGATCCAGACCATTTAATTGTGCAAAAGAAAAGACTTTGGCGCTGCCCTGGTTTTCTGTGGCCGCATTATTCTGCTGGCCATTTTTAAATGCAGTCGGTGTATGCGTATAACGCGATTCGATATAAGTAATCACATCTGCAAATTTTGCTTCGCCTGCTGCCAACTGGGCCAATAAATCCTGTGCCATACTGTTTTTCCTGTGCCATTCATGAAAATTCGATGCAATAAATATAGCAATTTTCTTGCGAAGTTCCATGGTATTTCATTGATTTTCGGTTCAAGATAACAGTGAAATTTATCCATGCTCAATACGAAACTTTGGATAAAATAAACTTGATCAATAAATAGAACAGGAAAAAATATGAGCTGGCTTTGGGTGGCAATGGGTGGGGCAATCGGTGCCAGTCTGCGTTATGCAGCAGGACTTTGGCTGTTTAAACCACAAATGCAATTTCCCTGGCCCACCTGGTGGATCAATATTTTAGGCTGTTTATGTGCCGGGATTTTTTTTGCCTGTAGCCAGAAATATCCAGCACTCCAACAAGAAGCTCGTCTGTTTTTAATGGTGGGGATTCTCGGTGGTTTTACCACATTTTCCAGTTTCGGTCTGGAAAGCTTTGTTTTATTGAAACATGGCGCTATGGGCCTAGCGCTTTTATATGCATTATCCAGCTTGATTGTCGGCATTATTGTTCTGGCGCTGGGCTTTTATTTAACTTCACTCGTGTTGGCACAGAGTTAAAATAAGCACATAAAAAAGTCAGGAAATTGGAGGTCATTTCCTGACATAAACCACGATTTAAATCTTAAGATAACCGAGGGTTTTCGATTTTAACCACGTTTAAAGCGGCCAAAACGTTTATTAAAGCTTGCCACACGTCCTTCATTGCTGGTCTGACGTTGCTCACCCGTATAGAAAGGATGAGAAGCGCTTGAAATATCTAGTGTTACATAAGGATATGTTTTACCTTGATATTCTTTAGTTTGGCTCGAGTTCATCGTGCTGCCAATCACGAAATAGGCATCGGCATTGGTATCATGGAATAACACTTCACGATACTCGGGATGGATATCTGAACGCATATCTAACTTCCTCATGATTCTTGATTAAATGTTATAATGTAACATTTGATATTTCAAGTAATCTAGGGTTACAGCGTGTAAGCCTATCGTCTCAACTTAGCTTCGACTCGGTACCAGTTCTTCAAATACATAGCTTAAATCATCATGTACTTTGAGATGAATCAGGTTCCAGTATTGTCCTGAAATTGTCCGGTTCACCATCAAGGTATCAGGAGAGGGCTTAAATACATCCCAATATTTCAACGAAGGTTTTAGTAGCTCCATCCCATCATGATGCGCTGAGTTTTCGGCAAAATCATAGTGAGTGACCAGAGGACGCATGAGCACTTCCAGCCATTGTTCATATAATTCTTTCGGGAATTTTCCAGTTTCAGTCAAGGAATGCAGTGCATCCAGTTGTTGCTCGATCACGGGAATATTCTTCTCGCGTGCAGCATGGATCAGTTCCCTAAAATGTCCAATCACTTCAGTTGATAAGGTTTTGACGCCACCATAATCATAAACAATAACAGAGCCATCCTCACGGAAGGCAAAGTTGCCTGGATGTGGATCACAGTGAAAGCGTTTCAGATAGAAAATCTCCTGACCAATGGCACGGAATAAACGGCGTCCCAAAGCATTTCGGGTTTCGAGTGGCCAAGTGCTGGCGGTTTCAATACTTTCACCAAGCTCCTGGCTTAAGGTTAAAATATGTCGCGATGAATACTCATGAAACACTTTCGGAATCACAATTTTATTGTCCAGAGATTCATGGAAGGCACGGGCAATTTCCAGATTCTGGGCTTCAATTTCATAGTTCAACTCATTGTCCAGACTGTGCTGAATTTCTTTAAAAAGCTGATCTTGAAGTTTACGATCAATCTTTAATACGCCCATCATGCGCAGTGCCAGACGAACTTGCTTCAGGTCGCTTTCGCAGGCTTCATCGACACCAGGATATTGTACTTTGACCACAACTTGCTGGCCATTCGGTAGAGTGGCTTTATGCACCTGACCAATCGAGGCCGCGGCAAATGGCTGCTCATCAAACTGCTGGAAAAGTTGCTGTAAAGGTTTACCCAATTCTTTTTCCACTTGTGCCTGAATTTCTTTAAACGGCATCGGTGGCGCCTGACGCTGTAACTTGGCAATGGCTTTAGCGACTTCGGGCGGGAAAACATCTTTATATTGAGAGGCGATCTGGCCAACTTTCATGACTGCGCCTTTCATTTCCCCCAAGGTATCCGCAATCTGCACACCAATATCCTGAAATAATTTACTGCGCGCAGTGTTTTTCTGCTCGTCATCGGCAGTTAAATTTTTAATGGAATTGGAAAGGGTTTTACCTGCAATACTTGCGGTCATTCCGGCAAGTTTCATAAAGCGACGACCGGGTGTGCTAGCCGTTTTTGCCATGCGAGATTCCTTGAAACCAACTATGAATGGATGTATTTGATCATAGGTGACAAAGGTTCAATTGCCTAGATTTAATTGTAGAGGTTGTGTTGTGATTTCCTTCAGCTTCTCCATGTTTAATGCATCATCTTTGATTTGATAAAGATTTATCTTTATCTCCTTGGCTAAACTAAAAAAATATGCCGGAATCCATCATTGTTTTAGATAAGACCGAGTACTAATTCTGAATGTTGTTTTATGGCTAAAAGCTTAGAATAAACAGAGTTTAGTAATGAAGAAAATTCAATGAAAGTCTATCGATATTTTACCGGGAAAGATGATGTACATTTTTGTGCGCGGGTGACCCGTGCCTTAAATGAAGGTTATGAGCTATATGGTTCACCGACCATGACTTTTAATGGTACGGATGTAATTGTGGGGCAGGTGGTGATTAAAGATGTAGCGGATGAATCGGAGATTCCAAAAGGATTAAAAAATGCGCTGGATCTTTAATCTCAGCGCATTTTCTAGCTTAAATTAATCAAATAAAAGTGTTTAGTTGTTTAGACTTAAGCGTTTATTATTGCCATATAAACGGCCCAATAAAAGTATACAAGCTACGCTGAGGCCTACAATCAGGCCAACCCAGACACCGGCGGCGCCCATGTCGGTAAAGCGGGACAAATACACCCCGACCGGGAAGGCGATGACCCAGTAAGCCAGCATGGTAATCCACATTGGCCCCTTGGTATCCTGCATGCCGCGCAGACAACCTGCCGCACTGATCTGCCAGGCATCTATCAGCTGATAGGCAATGGCAAACAGAATCAGATACACCGCAATTTGGGTCACGATCAGATCTGAGGTGTAGAGTGCTACGATTTCATTGCGGAAAACCCAAAGCAGAATCATGGTCAGGATCGCCAGAATAGTGGCAGTAATCAGGCCGAGATATTGTACTTTACGCATGGCTTGCCAGTTCTGTTCACCATAGTAGGTGCCAACCCGAATGGTCAGGGCAATCGCCAGTGACATGGGAATCATGAACAGTTGTGAAGTGACAGAAATAGCAATCTGATGGGCAGCGACAATGGTCTCACCCAAAGGACTCAGCACAATTGCAGCAGTACTGAAAATACTGACCTCAAAAAAAATTGCCAATCCGATTGGAAAGCCAAGCTGTAAGATGCGCTTCATCCATTCCGGGTTGATTTTTTCCCAATGGGTAAAAGGCTGGGTACGTTGATAGGCCTTATTTTTAAAGATATACAACGCGAGGGTGATGACCATTAGCCACTGTAAAATCGCCGTGGCAAACCCACAGCCTGCACTGCCTAGGGCCGGAACAGGGCCAATACCATACATAAAGATATAGTTCAGCGGAACTAGCAAGACCAGCGCCAATAAACTAATCACGGTCACCGGACGCGGATTTCCAATCGCTTCAGAATAGCCGCGTAAGGCCGCATACATGGTTACCGCTGGCATACCAAAACCAATCGCATGCAGAAATAAACCGGCTTTAGGTTGTAAGCTTTCCGGTACACCTAAAAGTGGCAAAGTGGCCGGCAAGAGTTGCAAAATCAAGCCGGCAATTACCCCAAGAATCAGGGCAACCCAAAGCGATTGACGTGCAATGGTGGCAATTTTTTCAGGTGTGCGTGCGCCATTGGCCTCAGCAACCAAAGGCGTCGTGGCAATCATAATGCCACTAAACAGCAGCATCACCGGAATCCAGAGTCCTACTCCGACGGCAATCGCGGCAAGATCGGTAGCAGACAGGTGACCGGCCATAATGGTATCAATCAGACCCAGACCAGCCTGAGAAAATTGGGTCACCAGAATGGGTAACATCAGATGAAACAGTTTTTTTAATTCAAAACCAAAGGTTGTAACTGGTGAAACATTCGACACAAAAATTACTCATCGTGATCATGTGCTTAAATAGAAGGTTTAGCGTTGTAAAGTGAGAAGCACACCAATAAAAATTACCACGCCGCCTAAAAGACGTTGCCAATTAATCGGCATTTTTTCATTACCCAATAATCCCAGATGATCGACCAGCATTGACATCACCATCTGACCAAAAATAATGAGACCGCTAAGAACCAGAAAGCCAAGTTTGGGCGCTGCATAAATGCTCATGCTAATCGCGTATACACCCACGATGCCCCCGAGCCATAAATACCAGGGAACACTCATCAGTTCCTGTAAACCGGGTTTGGGATTGGACTGAAAAAGTACGATTACGGCGAGCACTATTGTACCAATCAAAAAGGAAAAAAATGCAGCTTGAATAGGAGAATATAAATATTCTTTTAGTTGTGTATTAATTGCGGTCTGGAGTGTCAATAAAACACCGATTGCAAAAACCAAAGGAAGTAAAATAATAAGTTGAGAAGATATTTTCATAATTTTAACTGACTAATTCTATTTAAATTTTTAGGCATATCACACGATCAAATTTAATTTTAGCAGTGTTGCCGCCGAGTCATGTTAAAATTCGGCTATATCTTGTAATCGTTTTTGAGTAGTTCTTTGGCTGAATTGAATCCTGCTGCTGTCCCTTTGTCCTTATATATTCATATGCCTTGGTGTGTGCGCAAATGTCCTTATTGTGACTTCAATTCGCATGCGGTTCCGGATGGTCAATTATCACTGGAATTGGAACAGGAATATTTACGAGCACTGGTGGAAGACTTTAAAACTCAGGTCGATTTTGCCCAAGGCCGGCAGATTCACAGTGTCTTTATTGGTGGAGGGACGCCGTCACTGATTTCTGCCCCAGGCTATCAATGGTTATTTGATCAGCTCAAAGCCGTTATTCCCTTTGCCGAAGGCTGTGAGATTACGCTGGAAGCCAATCCCGGCACAGTCGAACATGATCCGTTTGCCGGTTATTTACAGGCCGGAATTAACCGTCTGTCGATTGGGGTGCAGAGTTTTAATACCGAGCATCTCAAGCGTTTGGGACGGATTCACAGCAATGAAGATGCGATTTCTGCCATTGGGTTAGCACGTGAAGCCGGCTTTCAGCGCATTAATGTCGACTTGATGCATGGTTTGCCTGAACAGACCTTGGATCAGGCTTTGCATGATTTAAAATTGGCCGTGGAACAGGGTGCTACACATATTTCCTGGTATCAGCTAACGATTGAGCCAAATACGGTATTTTTCCGGACTCAACCGATTTTGCCTGTCGATGAAGTATTGGAAGATATTCAGGAGCAGGGTGAGCTCTACTTAAAAGCGCAGGGTTTTATCAACTATGAAGTTTCGGCTTGGCGTAAAGAACTGCCTTCAGCACATAATCTGAATTACTGGCAGTTTGGTGATTATCTGGCAATTGGCGCCGGAGCACATGGCAAAGTCACTCAGACAGATGGCGTGTATCGGTTCCAGAAAACCCGTTTACCTAAGGACTACTTAGCCAAAGTACCTGCCGAGCATGTGCAGTTTAAGCGGATTGAAGATGCCGACATGCCATTTGAATTTATGATGAATGCGTTACGTTTAAATCACGGCGTGGAAGCCAAGCTCTATGCAGAACGTACTGGCCTGAGTCTGGATCGCTTGAATGAGTTGCTGAGTTCTTTGCGTGACAGAAAGTTAATGGTCGATGATCAAGATCGTCTTTCATGTACCGAGCAGGGGCATATCTTTTTAAATTCGGTACTGGAAGAATTTCTTTAATTATTTAATTTCCCCATTGTTCTAAAAGAAACCCTAATAGGATTCTATTGGGTTTTTTTATTGCCTTAAATAAAATGCCTAAATTCTGATTGATGCTTTCTTAGAGAGAAGTTTTCTGAGAATATTCAAAGATTAAATTAAATGAATATTATAATTTCTAGAGGGTGGGCAGGTGGATACATTATGGGCTTTTCAACAGATGGATTTAACCGATACCCGATTCTTTATTTTTGATAGTAAAAGTGATCATCTGGTTTATGAAGATCGGGACTTTAAAGAATATCATTGGGATCAGTCTAAATATAATCGAGTCAGGGAAGGGGATTTCTTTTTATATCGACGACTGCAAAAAGCCTCTGAAATTAAAAATCAATTCTATCTTTATGGTGCAGGCCGTATAGCCAAGATTATTGCACCTACTGCCATTCCTCAAAATCATCAAAAACGCCGAACCAAACCGGTTTTTGCGAAAGTGATCGATGGTATACGTTTTATAGATCCCATTCTGCAGTCCGATTTGGAAGATTTTCAATGGACCTTTAAACCACGCGGAAATACTTGGGAACATTTTTTTCAACAATATGGCATGAATGAGATCACGGCAGATGATTTTTGGCGATTAGTTAAATTAGCGGGAATAGGCGAAAAACAGGATGCTTTGTTAGATACGCATTTACGTCAAGAAATCCTCGATTATAGTGTTGAAGATCAATATGCCAATGTAAAAGTTCGCGGTTCGCCACACCAGGAATTTGCTTTACAAGTTAAACTTAATTATCAATATCAATGTGCGATCTCTGGCATTAAGACCAAAGCCTTTTTAGTGGCTTCTCATATCGTACCTTGGTCTGAAAATCAGGTACATAGAAGAAATCCGCGTAATGGAATTTGTTTATCTTCTTTATTGGATCAAGCTTTCGATCAGGGATCTATCACGCTAGATAAAGGGCTTAAAGTGTGTCTTGCGAATCAAGCCAAGCAAGATGCGAGTTTATACGCCTATTTAAAACTTTATCACGGTAAACGAATCGACGTACCAAAACGTTTTGCCCCTGATCCGGTATTTTTAGCCTGGCATAGAGCACACCGGTTTTTAGAACAACCCAATGATCTTTAAAAGCGAGCGGTATGAGAGAAATGATAGGCACAAAAAAAGCACTCTAAGAGTGCTTTTTTCAATATCTTGCTTCTAAATTATAGAGCAACGATATTTACAGCTGTCGGGCCTTTTTGACCTTGAGCTACGCTGAAAGAAACCTTTTGGCCTTCAACTAAAGTTTTGAAACCTGAACCAGTGATTTCGCTGAAATGAGCAAAAACGTCTGGACCTGATTCTTGTTGAATGAAACCA